>JANMLE010000445.1:0-3329 GCA_031372385.1 Planctomycetota bacterium
GGAACAGCAGTCCCCGTCTCCGAAAAACGCCTCGACCAGCAATGGGCACGAGTCGCGGACTGATATGAGCCGTTTAGCCGCCACGCCAACGGCGTGCGTGCGATCAACGGTTTGCCACCGCCCGCGCACGTCGGCGACATCACTCTTGACCTAGCTGCTTGCGAACGGTGACGGGGTCTTCCCCCAGACCGATCAGCGCGTCGGCAACGACCATCCTGACGGGATAAACCATTTCACCTGCGTTCAAGCAGCCGGCGTCCTCGCGCTGGTAAGGATCACGCATCGCCTTTCTCAGCGCGGGGAGCGCGGACTTGCCTCCTGAGATGCGCAGAGTGACTGCGGCACAGTACCGAATCGTATGGCTCTTCGAATTGACGAGATCGTCTGCCACTTGATTCACCTTGGAGGCATCACCGAGCCGGACAAATGCCATGGCCAGCAGTTTGGCATGGTCACCCTGGGCTTGTTTGGCTTCCTCCTCGACCAGACTCTTGACGGGGACACCCAGTTCGGAAAGTTTCTGGAGGACGGAACAGATCGTGCTCTCTGTCTTCGATGTGTATCCGAGCTTTTCCGGCTTGTCAGGGCTGCTTGGCTGGAGAGCTTCCGCCTTGAGCACGGCGAGGAGTTCCGCCGCCCTCGATCGCATTTCCGGGACCATGTCCTTCTTCAATGCCTGTCCCGCAGCGAGACGGACTTCCCACAGCCCGTCGTCACTGGCGGTCGCCGCGCCGTATTCGTTGTGGAACTGCGCCACGGCCCGGTCCTTGTCGAAGATCTGTTCCAGCGCTTCGCGAACCGAGGCGAAATCCTTTGTGCGTGAGGCGTGATCAATTCCAGCGAGAACGACTTCCGGTTCGCGGTTCTTCAGCAGCCGGACAATCTGCTCAACGGTCAAATCCCTTTTCGACAGCGCCAGCACCGTCCCGAAACGCATCCCGTAGGTGTCGGGAGGATCTTCGAGGGAACGGACCAGGATCGAAGTGCTGCGCTCGCCCGGAATTCGCTCGATGACTTGCACAACGGCGCCGCGTCGGGAGAGTCCGGCGCGGAGCAGTTCGTTCAGACCTTTGAAGCGGATGCCGAGTCGCAGTTCCTTCTCCAGCGCCGGAAGAGCCTCTTCGCCACGTGACGCGATTGTCTTGAGCAGCTCACGATCAATCGGCCCACCCGCGGAATTGGTCGGCAGCTTGATGATCAACCACTCGACACCCACCCGCTGGCTCACGTCGTCGGCAAAGAGTCTGGAGCAAGTCAGCAGTTCCATCAGAATGAGGCAACTGACAACCGTGTTCGTTCTCATCGATCTCTCTCCTTCACGATGGACTGCCATCGATCTGTCGGCCCTCGCGGTCCCTGACGACGTGGGAATCTGCGCCCATCTTCACCAGCGAGGGTCACGGGGTCGAGACCGAACCTGTGAAAGTCTCGATTTCCAAACGGATCTTTGGCTTTGGCGGCAGTTGGATTCGCACGGTCCAGCCGTCGTCGACCGCGCGGTCGGGGACCACGCGCAGCGCGAAGCCGTGATACTTCGCGTCGCCCATGATGATCGAGCGGATCTGGCGGGTGACATCCAGTTTGAATTCCCGCGGCGGAGACCACTCCGGGGCGTCTTCGGCCAGCTTGGGAACGACCACGGTCGAGAGGACGTCGCCCCAGCGATCGAAGTCGAAGGGCTGGCCGGCGGTGAACGGTCCCTTCAACGCGGTGACGCCGACTTTCGTCGGTGCTTTCTCGTGTGCCCGCGCCACGGGGAACACCAGCCGCGCGGCGACCAGATCCTTTAGCGGTGGCAGATCCTTCAACTCGCCACCGATCAGAAACGCGATCGGTTCGACTTGTTCCTGCGGGGTTTTGGGCCACTTCAGCAGGTCGCCGGTGGGAACCTGACCGGAGCGGGTGACGAAGTGGCCGGGCTTCAGGTCGATGGTCACGGTCTTCGACGGTCGGACAATTTTCGGCGGTGGAGGCTGTGTCCCGGCGAGCAGCGGATTCGGCAAGGTCTTCAGTTCGTCACCAGGTGACGTTCGCGGCGGCGACGAATTCTCGGGCAACGGCAGCGGCTTCTGGTTGGGACCGACAACTTCACGCCGCACGAACAGCATCCGCGGATACACGGGGTACAGTCCCTTGGGCGTCGCGATGTCGATGTCGAACTTGGCCGGCAGGTCGGCGGCGGTGAACACCTTTTGCACGACGGTCGACGTCTGATCCCAACTGGCGTCGTGGCCGCGGGCAATCTCCTTCCCTTCCACGCACAACTGTTCGTAGCTCTTGCGGCGCGAGCCGGCTCGGTAGGCGTACGTCACGACGAGCTTGTTGTCACCGAGCGCGGTCGCGTCCGCCACGGCAACCGAGATCGTGTTCTTGCCCGGTGAGAGATACGGCAGCGCGAACGGATTGTTTTGAACGGTCGCCTGCAACGACAGGTTTTTCAAACGGTCCTTGATCGTCAGTCGGACCAACGCTTGAATCTGACCACCGACGGCCTTGCCAAAGTCCTTCAGTTCGGCGGGCTTCCACGTCTTGCCGTCGTCCGTGCTGACTTCACACTGATCGACCCCGTCCGCCGATCCATTGGCTTGAGTCAGGATGTAGGGGGACTTCAACAGCACGGTGACTCGGGCCGGCTTGCTCGGTTCGGCGGGCACGAGCGCCCCATCTCGGACAACCGCGTTTTCGAACGTGGCGAACGAACGCAAACAGGCCGGAGTCGACAGGTCCGGCCGGAATGTCAGTTGGCCGTTGGCGTAGCTCTCGCAATTCCAATCGGGGCTGAGATACGGTTCGGCGATCGGTCCCTTCTCCGGGGAATTGCGGATCTCCTTGTCGCCGCAGGTGTGACACGGCGCGGTCTGCGAGCCAGCCCAATACCAAGCCCCTTCCGACTTGTCCCAGGTGTTGGTCAGCGCGAAACCCGGCGCGAGGTTGACCTCTGCCGAATACGACCCCGTGGCATGGTTCATTCCCCCCCAGCCCGGTTCCGGACCGACGCGGTTCTTTTGACGCAGCGCCTGGATCATCCCCGGCAGATCGTCGCCGCACACGAGGAACGCCGGTGCCTGCCAGTTGGCCTTGTCGCCGATCAGCGTGAACTCGTTCCCCTTGGCGTACATCACCCGGCGTGAGGGATCGGCCACGAAGGCATCCAACAGCAGTTCCTGCGGATTGGAGGCGAGGTCATCCTCACCGGCGATGGTCCGTCCCGCGGGATTGTTCGGGTCGGGCATCCAGGCATAGAACTTCAGGAACACGTCGAGGTAATGCCAGCGTCCGTCGTAAAAGGCTTCGACCGTGGTATGCCCCGGCCAGCCGACGAACCGCCA
>JANMLE010000460.1:0-3747 GCA_031372385.1 Planctomycetota bacterium
CCGTATCAGCCGACATCACCCGATCCGACAACGCACGTCATCGGTTGCAGCGGAGCGGTCTGGCTCGATGCCGATGGAGACGGCCGCCGCACGTCCGCCAGGGACTATGCCGGACGACTGCTCGCCACCGATCGGGGCGACGTCAACAAGCTGGTCGCGCACCTGGCGGACGTCGACGAAGCCACCGCGGCGCAAGTCGCTCATCTGCTGCGACTGTCGGGTACGTCCCTTCAAAGCGATCCATTGCAGACCGCACTCAAGACCGCTTCGCCACCGGTCCAATCGGGAGTCCGCCGGTATCAGGAAGCGTGGCGGGAGAATGAAATCGCCAGAACCAACCGCTAGCCCCGCTCAGTGAGGAATTGAACCACGAAACACACGAAAGACACGAAAGGGAAGAAGAGGCGAGAGTTCAGAACTCAATTGGACACCATGGCCCGTCGCGCAATGGCTGCATTGCTCTGACCGCAACTTTCTTCCATTTCGTGTATTTCGTGGTTCCTCATGGATCATCCGGGCTCGCCCGGCCCATTGAAGAATTGAACCACGAAATACACGAAATACACGAAAGGAAAACCAGGAACTGGGGCGAAGTCGCACCTCGTCCAAGAACGGTCTGACAGGAGTGTTTGTCCCTCGTCGACACGACGTTCTGTTTTTCGTGTATTTCGTGTATTTCGTGGTTCAACCCGGATTTCTCCGGGCGTGAACGAGTTCCTGAAGCCAGTCGTTTGAAACATCCACCACGGAGCCTGCCATGCTGACTCGACGAAACTTTCTTGCCGCCACTGGTGCCGGTCTGTTGGGGACAACGCTGGCACTGGGTGACGATGCCAAGCCGGCCGCGCGGAAGCGGCTGGCGGTTGTCACGACGTTGTGGAATTACCGGTCGCACGCCTGGCACATGGCCGAGCGATTCCTGCACGGCTATCCGCTGAATGGTCGCTGGCATCGGCCGGCCATTGACGTGGTTTCGGCCTATGTCGACCAGACTCCCGACGGCGATCTCAGCCGGCAGCGCGCGAAGGAGTTCGGCTTCACGATCTTTCCGTCGATCGCCGAGGCGCTGGGCTGCGAACTCGGCGTGGATGCCGTGCTGATCATCGGCGAACACGGCGACTACCCGCTCAGCGAGACCGGGGCCAAGCAGTACCCGCGCTACGAGTTCTTCAAGCAGGCGGCCGAGGTGTTCGAAAAGGACGGTCGCACCGTGCCGGTCTTCAACGACAAGCATCTGTCGTGGAAATTCGAATGGGCGAAGGAAATGGTTGGGATCTCGAAGTCGATGAACTTTCCATTTCTGGCGGGTTCATCGCTGCCGGTCACCTGGCGCATGCCGGCGATCGACCTGCCGTACGCCGCCGAGATCGAGGAACTGATGTGCGTCGCGTTCGGCGCGGTCGACATCTACGACTTCCACGCCCTGGAAACGATGCAGTGCATGGCCGAGCGTCGCAAGGGGGGCGAGACCGGTGTCGTCGCCATGCACGCCCTGCGCGGTGATGCGGTTTGGAAGGCGATGGAGGCCGGGTCGTGGGCGGCGGGTGGCTGGAGCCCGCGTCTGTTTGAAGCCTGCCTGTCGCGCAGTCACACGCTGACGCAACCCGAAACGTTCAGTCACCGTTATCCGACACCGGCGCAGATCCGCGAGTGGGTCAAGGAGCCGGTCGCCTACCGCTTCGAGTACGCCGATGGCACCAAGGCGACGATGCTGCTGATGAACGGGCTCGTCCAAGACTTCAACTTTGCCGCAAAACTGAAGGGACAGTCGGAACCATTGTCGACGCAGTTCCATCTCCCGCCGAATCCCAACGTCGTCTACTCGGCCGCGTTGATGAATGCCGCGGAGACCATGTTCATGACCGGCCGCGCCCCGTACCCGGTCGAACGGACGCTGCTGACCAGCGGCCTGGTCGAAGCGGGCCTGAAGTCACTCGCCAACAATCAGCAGCGGATGGAAACGCCGCATCTGTCGGTCCGCTACACCGCCCCGCGCGAATCAACGTTCGTCCGCGATTGATGCGGTTGCAGACGCGGCGAGGCTGGCCAAGCCCACGCTGAGTTTACCGTGGTTCCTCATGAATCATGCGGCGCAGACATTCGCCTCCGGTTCGACCGCCCCTCATTCGCGCTCCTTTTGATTCGCGAGGAAACAAATTGGGGCCGCGCGAATCAAAAGGAGCGCGAATGGGAAGGCGATGCCGTGGTGCCCGGGTTGCGGATCAACGACAGGACCGGGGCTGCGCAGCAACTCTTCGATCAATGGAACAGCCCCCAGCCAAAGATCACGGTCAGGCCCGTGAACAGGATCGTCAGCAGGTGGTATCCGGCGCGAAGCCACCAGGTGGTCAGGAAGGGCTTGGCGTGGAGAAACGGTTGCAGTGACAGCCGGATGCCCCAGAACAGCATCGCATAGGCGCAGCACGACCGCGCGAGGAGACTGCCGGCCGCCAGTTCCTTCGCGTTGATGATGCAGAGGATTCCCAGGCTGATGATCGACAGCACGACATAGCCGCCGTAGACCCAGAACAACTGGCGGACCAGTGGCGGCAGCGGTGCCAGCACGCTCTTCCATTGCAGACGAACGGGGACCAGGGCCGAGGCCACCAGGATGCACAACTGTCCGATCCCCGCGCAGAAAATCGCCGTGGTGAGATTCATCGTCATGGAGCGGCTCCGATCGCGGCCAGAAATGGAAGAATCACCCGACCGAGAAACACCGGATGAAACAACAGCGGACTCGACAATCCAATCAGCACCAAACAGTAGAGCCGTCCGGTCAGACCGCGTCCCAGCCCGATGCCGCGTCCCCATCGACTGCGCTCGACAACTATCCCCGCCCCCTGCAGGACGAAGTAGCCGGTGGGAAGGCCCCATCCGCCGCCAGCCGGCCAGGAGATGACGAGGTCATGCACCAGGCCGCTAACGAGAAACCCGGCCAGCAGCGCACCGGTCGGACCGAGGCGGCGGACCAGCGGTTGAAACAGGAAGCGGTGAGTCAGATCGCGAAACGCCAGGTTCCAGCGGCGACCCCAGAACTCGGTCAGACTCTGTGAAGCCACCGGCCAGTTCATGATCGGCACGGCGGCCACACCGGCCCGCCGCCACCAACACGACAACAGATGAAACAGCCCGAAGTGCAGCGACATGACGATTCCCATCATCCCCGCGCAGCCGACGACGAAATCATTGATGTCCGTCACGCCGGTCATGGCCGGCACGATGATCCACAACAGCCCCGCCCCGATCCCCAGCTTCGTCAGGGCAAAGCCCCATTCCGCCGGTGTCGGTGGTTTCACAACGGCACCGCGACCACCAAGAAATTCTGCCGCGTTCATCCCCGGCCAGGCGAACAGGTACGCCCAGTGTTTCCAAGCCGGCACGCTGACGGGGGACGCGGCGTGCGGGCGAGCCCACCAACTGAGCCCTTTGAGCACCGCGTAAATGCCGAACGATAGTCCCCACATCAAGGCCCAAGCCGGGAACGTCGGCCACGATGGAAACAGGTGATTCACGGGAAGCTCCACTGCGAACTTTCAATGCATTGGCTGTTGTGCTTGCCATTCAATGATCACACCGCGACAGGCCGTGTCGATTAACCAAGAACTTGTCCGGGAATGACGGCGCGCTTCGTCCCGGCGGGGGGTGCGGCGGGCTAAGGGATGGACGGCGCGCCCCCCGAGGGGGGGAACAGGGGACCGGGAGGAAAAGAGAGCCCCGGGGGCGCCGGGTTTTTGGGAGGGGACA
>JANMLE010000499.1:0-3420 GCA_031372385.1 Planctomycetota bacterium
GCCAAAAAGACCTTCAACTCCGGACCCAGTTTCCGCAACGACTTCGCATCCATGCTCGATCTCCCGTATCCCCATCAGGGACACGGGTTATGCCAACATTTTCAAAACGCGAACAGACCAGGTTAGCGCTGTAGGTTTAAGAGAGAGGCAGAAAGATCACTGAGTCTCTCGTCGGTCACTCTCGGACCCAAAACATGAACAGTTCCTTGATTGGGCAGAACCCGGCGATGCGAGTTTCCACATTTCACATCAGCGGTTGCTTTTGGTTTGGAAGAGGCCGTAACATCTCCGCTCCGCGCGACGTCCCGCCTGATTCCTCGCCCCGCCCGTATTGGACTGCGACTTTGCTGTTGTCCATCGACCAGACACTGATCGAGCAACTTCGACGTGGAGATCGAGCGGCGTTCGCGTCCGTCATCGAACGGCATCAGCGCGCGGTCTATGGTTACCTGCGTGCCCGGCTGCTGCAGGCGACCGATGCCGACGACATGACGCAGGAGGTCTTTCTCCGGTTCTACGTCTCACAGGCGCGGTTCGATTCGACGGCGCTGGTCCGCCCTTGGTTGTTGGGGATCGCCCACAACGTGCTCCGCGAACACATCAAGGAGCTCAAACGCCGCAAGGAAGTGACCTGGACCGAGCTCTGCTTGGAACTGGAATCGGTCATGCCACCCGACTCCCAATGGTCGGACGACGATGACGTGATGCGGCATCTCCCCATCTGCCTGGATGGGCTGGGGCCGAGTGCCCGTGAAGCGATCGACCTGCAATATCGTGGCGAACGAAAACTGGCGGAGATCGGCCGCCAGTTGCACCGCAGCGAGGGGGCGGTCAAGCTGCTGCTGCATCGCGCCCGGCAGGCGCTGAGGGATTGCCTTGAGCGGAGGAAGAAGCGGGCGGAAGGGTGAGAAACGAAGGGTGAAGGGTGAAGAGTGAAGTGAACGATGGAGCGTTGATTGTTCACGATGACGATTCACGACAGAGTACAACGGACTTGAAGACTGACGGGCGGACATGACTGACCAGGAACTGATCCAACTGCTGCAAGAGAAGCCGCCGAGTGAATTCTCGGTGGAGGAGTTCGAGGCGCTGCGCGCCCGCTGGACTCAGTCCCCCGAACTGCGGCAGGCACTCATCGAACATCTGCATCTGGAGACTCAGCTTTCCGGCGCGTTCGGACAGGTCGAACTGGACATCGACAAGATCCTGAAGCGGGCGGCTGACGAACGTCGACGATTGTCCGGATCACGTTCGCCTCTCTGGCGCTGGTCCGTCGGGCTGACCCTTTTGATCGTCTGCGGTCTGGTCAGCCTGTTCTGGTTCGGCCGACAGCCCCCCCGCAATGAACTGGCCGACGCTGACAAGCATCGAATCGCCGACAACTCTTCCACGACGACGCCAACTGACGGTGATCGCGCACTCGCCGATGAACCCGCGGATGCGCTCGTCGCGTTGGCTGCCAGCGAAACGAAAAAAACCGCAGACGCAGTCCATCCCGGCGGGAAGGAAGGACCAACCAAGGTCGACACCGCAGTCGCCGCCGCGAATGAGCCGTGGGCCAAAACTCTGGCGCGCGACGTCGCTCCGTGGCCCGTCAACAGTCCGAAGTTCACGCGCGACTTCAAGTCGGCCGGGCACGATGACCTGTCGGAAGCCGAAGCCAAACGCTGGTTCAACAAAGTCGAGGGACAGCCTTTTAACTGGGCGCAGGACGCATACGGACCGCAGCAGCGCCGCGTCGCCCGGTTCAACGGATTGGCGCGTCTGCGGGCTCCGTGGCCCGATGACGCATTGCTCCGGATGACTCCGTTCGACGTCACCGACTTGACGATCTACCTCTGGCGCGGACCGTCCGGTGTCGCACTGCGTCTGTACACCAAACGCGAACCGCACATGTGGGCCGCGTTCGAAGTGGTGCGGGAAAACTCGTCGCCGAAGCCGATTCGCTGGGGGCTGCTCACCACCGACAACGGAGCCTACGCCCGGGCCGGAATCGGGACATTCGAACTTCGCTACCAAGACAGCGGTATCACACTGGCGCGCGGAGGCATCCCGTTGATGACCGCGCCACTGTCTGGTCGCCCCGACGAAGTGTTCATCGAGGGACAGTTCCGCTTGCGCGGGATCTCCATCCATCGCACCGCGCCGCTGATGAGCATTCCGGAAAACCCACATCCAATCGTGATGGGTGGCGCGGCCGCCGGACTGCCTTGGGTGGCGTCGGCCGAGACTCCCGCCGAACTGGTTCCCGGCCCTGATGGCTCGGCCGACTTCAAGGTCGATTCGCGCGACAAGCACGGCACCGTGGTCTTGCCGCTCGGCCAGCGCGGCTTGTACGAAGTGATCGCCCGCGTCGATGCGGCCGATCCCGGCACGGGCCTCTTCCTGGGGGACACCGACGGCCGGCCGATTCATCGTGTCGGCTTCTTCAAGGATGCCGCCACCGGTCGGACCACGATCGGCATCCTGCGACCCGGTGAAGTGCGCGACCAGGCGAACTTCGACGTCAATGCATTCCCACCGCCGTATCACACTCGTTCGCAGTGGATCAAAGTCGTCGCGGGACTGGGCACCGTGCAAGTCCTCGTCAGTGGCGACGGCCGTCATTGGGGACACTTGATCGAGAATCCCGCGCGCGACTTGCCGGGTGCCGTCGGAAGCATCGGCCTGTTCGGCCTGCCCGGCCCGGTGGCCCGCTCTTTGAAACTGGCCCACTTGGAAGTTCGCACGCTGACCGGTTTGACGACGCTGGCCGATCCGCGATTGGTGGCGCTTGCTCCGCAATTCACTACCGACGAATGGAAGGACGCCATCCGCTGGTCGCACCGCGCCATCGACGCCGCGCCTCCCGGTGTGGAATTGACTCCGTGGATCACGGCCTGTGTGGTCTCTGCGCTCACGCAAGGACCGCCACGCGAATTCGCCGCGGCGCTGCTCAAGCAACTGGTGGCAGTCGCCGTTCAGTCCGACGTTCCGCTCGTTCAAAAGTTGCTGCTGCTCGACGAAGCGAGCCTGCTGATCGACACGTGGGACGAAGTCTCGGCCCAGTCCCTTGCCGGTCATTACGAAGTGATCGCCGAACAACTCGCGGTGGCGGGGAGTCCGCATCCCCTGGCCACCGTGAGACCGGCCATCCTGCGGTCGCCGATGTGGACGATCAGCAAGCTGCGGTTCGCCTGGGAACGACAAGCCACGCGCGAGTTGCTGCGGACCGCGTATCGCAGCGACTGGCCCGACGCCTGGCAAACCAGCCAGATGACGAACTTCTGGAACGCCGGCCCGCATCCCGATTGGATCCCCGTGAATCAGGCCGAAATCCTGGCTCGTCAAGCGCGCTGGGTTCGGGCGGTGGCGGTCGAGAACGCGCCGCAACTCGATGACGGACAGCTCGGAATCATCCCCGCGGCGTGGCGGCATCCG
>JANMLE010000533.1:0-3223 GCA_031372385.1 Planctomycetota bacterium
CGATGTCGTGCTCTGCGTTGAGGGTAAGCGAACGGAATCGGGCTGCACGACGTCCACCCAATGGATGCGAAAACGCGCGCAGCTTGTACGCCATATGGACAGTGCGATGGCGCTGTACGAACTGCGCCGCAGCGGCCGGTACGAAGTCGTCGCGCTGCTCACGACGCTGGCCGAGGAATATGATCGTGTCAGCCATCACGGCGTGCGGGCGGAACTGTTGGAGCGGCAGGCGGAGGCGCTCGGCCTTCCGCTCCACAAGCTGTACATCTCGACTCGTTCCGCCGAAACGTGTCAGCCGGCGTCCGACGGCGCGGTGATGCAAGCCTACGAAGAGTTGATGACGCGGACGATGCTCGAATACAAATCCGCCGGCGTGCGGATCGTCGCTTTCGGAGACATCTTTCTGCAACGCTTGCGGGAATACCGCGAGGCCAACCTGGCGAAGGTCGGCATGACAGGGCTGTTCCCCATCTGGCGGCGAGACACCTCCGAGTTGGTACGAACCTTTATCAGTCTCGGCTTCAAGGCGTATCTCACATGCGTCGATGGGCAGAAGTTGGGCGAAGCGTTTGCCGGGCGGTCGATTGACGACGACCTGCTGCGCGACCTGCCGGCCGATGTCGATCCGTGCGGCGAACATGGCGAATACCACTCGTTCGTCTACGACGGACCGCTGTTTCCGCAGCCGGTCGCCGTCACCGTCGGCGAGGTGGTCCTTCGCGACATCCGCTATTTCACCGACCTGCTGCCTGCCGAAAGGGTCGCGGGCTGAGAGACGGGTCACGACTCTTCCCAATTTCAAAGTAGGGTGGGACAAGCTCGCTTCGAGCGCCGGCCCACCACGAGAAAACTTCGAGAATTGTTGGTGGGCCGGCGCGGCGAAGCGCCGCTGGTCCCACCCTACATTTTCCGCAACTTCAAACTGGACGGAGCCGTGCAGACACCGTCCTCACGGCTTGTCTCTGCGGACCCGGACCGATAGTCTCCAAGACCGCGATAGGCCGCCAAACCCGCAGCGTTTGCAGGACACCCTTGGCGGCCTAATCAAGAGTTCGGCAAGGTCATGGCTACTCGGTAGAAGGAGCGCATTTCATGTCAACGTCCTTTTTCGTGACATTTCTGAGTTGCGCTATCGTTGTTTTGTCTTGCGAAAAGGCGCTTGCCGCTCGTTGGATTCCGGTGGAAATCAGCCTGAACGGCGAAGTCATCCTTGAGGGGAGTGACAGTGACAATGGTGAATCCGATGCAGATGCGATTTGGAACTCCTTGAAGCGCATTAAGGTGCGCGAAACAGACGCCTTCAAGAAACTCGGAATTGACTCGAAACTCAAGGAATATAAATTCGACCTAAATCCGCCTGAAAAGGGCCAGCCTTGGCCCATCAAAATTGACGCGTCCTTCGGAGGTGTGAAAGAAACACGCTTCCTGACGATAAAGCGGATGGAATCGGATGAATTCGGAGATCATTGGCGCATTGATCCCACGGATTTGGATGAATGGTTTGACTACCGCATGATCGTGAGAAGTGAAGCAGGAAGTCTCAAAGACCCTGGATTTAGCGAGCTTCGCGCGCGGTTCAGTAACAAGACGACCGTGTTGACGGTTCGAGACGGTTCCCTGTCTCCAATGTTCAGCCTCGCAATGACAGTCGGATGGGTCGGAGGCGGGATCATGTGTTTCTTCGTGGGCCGAAGGTGGAATCGTCAGTCGCGTGTGACCGGAAAGTCCGATCTGGATTTAATCTGCATCGTGAGCTGGGGCATCTTCTCGTTCGTTGTGGCGTCTGTATCCCTGTTGCTATACCTCACTGAAGTCTAACTTGCCCCAATTCGTTGAGGTTCAGACTCCCATTCGTGCCGAACGAAGTGGTCAACTTGACCCGCCGGGTGCCACTGGCGGCGGCTTTGGGTCGCCAGTGTGAGCCGGACCGCGACCCGGAATGTCCCATCATGAATCAAGAAGTGCTGTCAAGTGATCGAAGACACTGGCAGTCAAAGCACTGCCAGTGGCACCCGACGGGAATTCAAATCGTCGGTCGGGTCTGTTGTCCCACCAGTCATTCAATCCGCAGCAGGACGAACTTCAGGTAGCGGAATTCCGGCAGTGCCAGTGGACTCGGATGATCCATCGGTTGGCCTTGGATCGCCAGCACTGTTCCGCGGCGGCGGGCTTCGGAGATTCCTTCCTCGCAGAGATTCAGGAAGTGCGGCAGGTCGATGTGACTGGAGCAGGAGGCCGCCGCGAGCAGGCCGCCGCGCGTGGTGATGCGGGCACCGCCGGCGATCAGTGTCTGGTAGGCGGCACTCGCTTTGGCCACTGATTCTTGGTTCGGGGCGAACGATGGCGGATCGACAACGACGATGTCCCACCGGGGGCGGCGCGATCCCGCTTTCGTGAGAAACTCGAACGCATCCGTTGCGACTGCGTCGTGCTGTGATTCGGGGAGTTCGTTGCGTTGCCAGTGTTCTCGCGCCGCGTCGATCGCGGGCTGCGCGAGGTCGACCGTCGTGACCTGCGCCGCTCCGCCCACTCCCGCCGCGACCGAGAACCCGCCGGTGTAGGCGAACAGATTCAGCACGCTGCGGCCCTGCGCGAGGCTGCGAATCAGTTGCCGGTTCTCACGTTGATCGAGAAAGAAGCCGGTCTTCTGTCCGTGAACCACGTCGGCGGTAAAGCGCAGTCCGTGCTCCAGAAACTCGACCGGTTGTCGCGGTTCCGCGCCGACCAGCAGACGGCCTTCGCGACCGCGCTCCTTGCGGCGTTCGTAGACGCACTCGATCGCTGCCGCCTGCGACACCCACTCGGCGATCCCCGGTGCATCCCAGAATCCGATCGGTCCGGGACCGTCTAGCTTCAACACGGCGGTCTCACCGTAAACGTCGACGACCAAACCCGGCGTCGAATCTCCTTCGCCGTTGAGCAACCGATAGCCGGTCGTGGTCGGATCGAACAACGACTTCCGCAGCGCGAGCGCGTCGCGCAGCCGGGCTTCGGCCCAGCGCTCGTCGAGTTTTGTCCGGCCGTCTGTGTCGCAGACACGGAAGGCGAGCGGCGAAGCCGGGTCATAGAAACCGACCGCGATCGGCTCCCCTTTGCGGTTGTCGAGCAGCACGGCCGGTACACCCGCCACGGCGCGGGGCAAGTCGCGCAGGGCGTCGGCATAGACCCACGGGTGACCCCGTTTGATGGTGCGGGCCAGATCGCGATTCAGTCGCAACGTCAC
>JANMLE010000560.1:0-2130 GCA_031372385.1 Planctomycetota bacterium
CCGGCGGTCAGTCCCCCCGCGATGCGCCGCCACAGGATGAACGCTTCGGCCCGGCAGGCGGGGGTCGCGAACGCCGGCTTGCCGTGCAGCAGCTTCCACGTTTCCGCCACGCGCCAGTCGTCGACCGCCAAACCGTAACCGGGCCGCAGCGCGAAGCCGGTCAGGTTCAACCAGCGTCCCTCGTGCTGAGGACTCAGTCGGCGACCGGGTTCGACTTCGATCAGCACCTCCCACAATTGGCGCAGCAACGACGTCGGCCACTCGTCGCGGTTCATGCCGAGTGTTTCAACGAGCCGCTTCATGAGCGACGCCGGATCGAGACTCTCGGCCCGGTCGGGTGTCGCAGCCGGTGCGAACGTCCGCCGGATGACGTCGCACGCCGCGCGAAGAACCTCGTCGTCGAACACCCCCTGCCGCTCGCCGACCGCGACGTGCGCGGCGATGTCGGTCTGCGTGGCAGACCGCACGTCGAACAGCAGTTTCCACGAACGCTTGCCCGCCGCTTCACTGCACCACAAATCGAGCGTGCCGATTTCGGTCAGCTTCGCCTTGAGGATGACCGAAACCGTCGCCGCCTCTTTCGACTTGCCGGTCTTGAGCACGGTGCGGATCGGCGGGAGCGACTTGATCTGATCGGGATCGACCGCGACCAAGTCACCCGGCTTGTCGGTCAACCGCGTGCTGGAGACATACAGCGGAAACTCGATCGGCTGCGAGACCAGCAGTTGAAACTGGTGTTGAGTCAGATCGATCTCGTGCCCCGGTTCGATCCCCGCCGGCAGCAGACACAGTGCGCGGTGTGAGTTCGCAGCGCCGACCGGCACATTCGCATCCGCGTCCGCTGCGACGCCGATGTAATACGTGCGCGCCAGTCCCGCGGCGATGCGAATCCCCTCGCCGCGCCGGACCATCCCGTAGTAGGCCGCTCCCCGTGCGACGGCCAGATCGAGTCGTTCGTTATCCAGCACGATCGGCGACCACGTCGGATCGTCCTGTCGAAACCAATTCTGCAACGAGTCAATCACCCGCTGCTGCAACACCGGCGACGCAAACACGCCGCCGTTGAACAGCACGATGTCCGGGCGGGCCGGATCGGGAACCGCGGAACTCGGAGCGATGTCGTCCATCGCGACATGACGATGCGCGGTCAGAAACTGCGCCAAATACTTTGTCACGGCGGGATCGGGCGCATACGGCAGGCCGAACTCTTGAAAGCCCGAACGCGTTTCCTGCGGCTTGGCATCCAGCGGCACGTCGGGAAAGAAACCGCCGACCAGCAGCGACTGAACCTCGTCGCGCGTCACCGCCAGTTGCAGGCCGCCGCCGATTAACCGCGAACCGCCGCCGGGCAGCGTCAGCGTCCACTTGTCGGGCGCGTGCCCCGCCATCAAGACTTCTTTCAGTTGACGGCAACTGCGAACGAGAACGCTCCATTGCCTCGGCTCCAGATGTCCGTCCCCCGTGATCCGTTGCTCCAAGTGGTGGGCGAGCGCCAAATCGAAGTTGTCGCCGCCCAGGATCAAGTGATCGCCGACCGCGACGCGATGAAACTGCACGACGCCATCGGGCCCCTTGCGGACCCGGATCAGCGTGAAGTCGGTCGTGCCGCCGCCGACATCGCAGACCAGGATCTTCTGGCCGGGCGACACCTGTTGCTCCCACGTCTGCGCATGCTTGTCGATCCAGGCGTAAAACGCGGCCTGCGGTTCCTCGATCAGCACGACGCGGTTCAAGCCGGCCTGTCGCGCCGCCTTCACGGTCAGCTCGCGCGCCACCTCATCGAACGAGGCGGGGAGCGTCAGCACGAAGTCCTGTTCGGCCAGCGGATGCCCGCCAAACTTCGCGTCCCACGCTTCGCGAAAGTGCTGCAGATACCGGGCGCTGACCGTGACGGGCGACAACCGAGCGACATCCTCGGCCCCCTGCCACGGCAACAGTTCGGCCGTGCGATCGACCCCGTTATGACAGAGCCACGACTTGGCCGAGGCAATCATCCGGCCCGGCACCAAAGTCCCATGATCCCGCGCGAAGTGACCGACGCAGTATCCCGCGTCCGACGTTTGCCACGGCAGGCGAATCGATCCGACGGGAAACTCGCCACTCGCCGGCTGGTAGTGAAACGACGGCAGC
>JANMLE010000591.1:0-2786 GCA_031372385.1 Planctomycetota bacterium
AAAAGCTGTCCTACCGCTACGCGGGCCGGGACTTTCGCCTGACCGACGTGTACGGCGAAGTCGTCCGGGAACTGCTGGGGTAGACGTACAGCGCCAACCTGGCCGTTTCGTTGCTGAAGGCTGACGACAGTTCTTCAGCCCGGAGGGCGGCAGAAGGTAGCCCACGGCGCGAGCCGTGGGTTGAGTGGCACCGATGCCACATTAGCCCGGAGGGCGATACTTCGATGAGCCTTCGACCTTCTTCGATGTGTCGCCCTCCGGGCTGGTGGAGCCCGCCGCCGATCCCCCACGGCTCGCGCCGTGGGCTACCATCTGCCGCCCTCCGGGCTAAAAAGACTGAATTCCGGGCTGAAAAGACTGAACTGACGCACAAATCCCCTGTCAGGTCAGCGCGTTAGGTTTGGGCAGCCTGCAGAAAACCACCGACCAATGACGTAGGACGGATTTTCAATCCGTCCGTCAAGACCGGACGGATTGGAAATCCGTCCTACGGGTAGATCATTTCCTGCCGGCTGCCTTACGTCCGAGAGTTCGCCAAAACTTCATCGGTGTTCATCTTTCTGCCTCTCTCTTTCTGTCTCGCCGCTTTGCCGGCCCAAGAGGAAGGAGACAGAAAGAGAGAGGCAGAAAGATCATGAGAGACGGAGGCGGTTTCCTTTGGAGTGCGGTGGCTCGACACCGCTTTCGCATTTTTATTTTTTTCATTCCGCAGTTCTGGCGGTCGTACCTGAACTGACTCGACGCCAAAGGGCTGCGCCCAAAATTCCAAAGCGGCGTCAAGCCGCCGCACTCCAAAGGAGTTCCTCAGAAGGTGCCATTCGGCGTCCGCCCTCCGGTTGCTTGAGTTCGCTGCGCACGGGAAATCCTTCCGCAGTGGTTGTCAGATCTCACTGGTCGGCCGATAGTATGGCCGGCGCGGGTGTGACCGAACGTGGTCGCATCCGCCGCGGAAACTTTCTCGGGGGCGGTCGTTGTGAAGCGGGCATCGTTACTCGTTGTTCAGGGCGTCGAACAGGGGGCCCGCTTCGAGTTGGGTGCCGATCCCCTGTTCATGGGGCGCGGGGTTCACAACGAGATCCGGTTGCACGACACCGAAGTCTCCCGCGTGCATGCCTCGATTCAGTCCGACAACGACTCGTTCCTGCTGGCCGATCGCAACAGTTCCAACGGCACGTTTGTCAACGGCAAGCCGGTCACGTCGCATGTGCTCGCCGACGGGGACCAGATTCAAGTCGGCCGGACCCTGTTGCTGTTCAGCGATGCGGAGCACGAAGACCGGTCGCACGTTGTCGCCGAACGGGTCCAACTGCTGCAGCAGCACGATCCCGCCGACCACTCGAACATCATCAGCCGCATGGGACAGGAAGCCCCGTTACCACCGGTGGCTTCGACAGCCGACGACGACAGTCATTCCCCGTCGAATCTGGTCGTGCTGTACCGCATCACCGAGGAAGTGGCGCGGCCGACGGTTTCGATGGATCAACTGCTGCAACGGATCCTCGATCTGACGATTGAAGCGATCGGCGCCGACCGGGGATGCGTGCTGCTCACCGACCCCCTGACCGGTGAAATCCGGCCGCAGGCGATCAGCCAGCACCGCGGCATCGACCAGGGGTCGCGGATGCCGGTGTCGCGGACGATTGTCGATTACGTCTTCAAGAACAATCAGGGGGTCCGCACGGCCGACGCCCAGCACGACAGCCGGTTCGACCCCGGACGCAGCATCCTTCAGGCCGGCATTCGCGAAGCGATGTGCGTCCCGATGCAGGGACGGCACGAACTGATGGGGGTGATCTACGTCGACATCACCACCCCCGCCGACCGCCTGCTGTCCGAGGGAAAGCCGGCGGGGTTTCGCGAAGACCAGTTGCGGATGCTGGTCGCCATCGGCCGGCAGGCGGCCCTGGCCGTCGAGAACTACCGATACCAGCAGGCGATCGTCAAAGCCGAACGGCTGGCCGCGATGGGCCAGACGATCGCCACACTCAGCCACCACATCAAGAACATTCTGCAGGGGATTCGTGGCGGCAGTTACCTGATCGACCTGGGGCTCAACGACCACAACGAGGATCTGGTGCGCAAGGGCTGGCACGTCGTCGAGAAGAACCAGAACAAGATCTACAACCTGGTCATGGACATGCTCACCTTCAGCAAGGAGCGGCAGCCGGTTCACGAGCGTGCCGACTTGAACGACACCGTGGCCGACGTGATCGAGCTGATGCAGTCCCGCGCCGCGGAATGTGCCGTCGACCTGCAATACCGCCCGCATCCCGCGCTGCCGGCCAGCACGTTCGAAGCCGAAGGGATTCACCGGGCCATCCTGAACATCGTGACGAACGCCATCGATGCCGTGGAGGGTGCCGACACGCCCGTGGTCCTCGTGGAGACCGGACACCATCCCGAATCGGACATGCTGTGGGTGGCCGTTTCCGACAACGGCCCCGGCATCGCTGAAGATCAGATGACGAAGATCTTCCAAGTCTTCGAGTCCACAAAGGGGGCGCGCGGCACCGGGTTGGGACTCGCCGTCAGCCAGAAGATCATCCGTGAGCACGGCGGCGAAATCTCCGTCGAGAGCCAGCCGGGTGCCGGCTCAAGATTCACGCTCGCCTGGCCGCGTCTGGACGAAGACCACCACTTGTCGGGCCAAACGCAGACGTGACGGCCGGTCGCTTCATGCTGCATGCGGGCATGAATGCGATGCTTTCGTTTCACCGCGTGGGCATCGCCCCGCGCGTGAGCGGCGATTCACGCTCAATACACGCAGGGCGATGCCCACGCGGTGT
>JANMLE010000652.1:0-2789 GCA_031372385.1 Planctomycetota bacterium
CGGATGATGAACGACACGGTGGCACAGATTCACTTCGTGCTGACGTTCATCGGGTTCAACGTGACGTTCTTTCCGATGCACCTGCTGGGGGTGGCGGGGATGCCACGGCGGTACGCGGACCCGTACCACTTCGAATATCTCAGCCACCTGCTGCCACTGAACCAGGTGATGACCGCCGCCGCGTTTCTGATGGGCTTCGCCCAGTTCCTGCTGCTGGGCAACTTTGCCTACAGCGTGTTCTTCGGTGAGAAGTGCGGGCGGAACCCGTGGAACGCGAACGGACTGGAATGGACCGCGCCGTCGCCGCCGGGGCACGGCAACTTCGACATTCCGCCGGTCGTCTACCACGGCCCCTACGAATACAGTTCGCCGGTCTGTCCGGACAAGGATTTCCTGATGCAAACCGAATACATCCCGCTTGCCCAGCGCGTGGTTCATTACGACCACCACTGATCGGGGGGATGCCGCGGGCGAGCCGCAAAATGGCACTGACTTTGGTTTGTCGCTGAACTCGCAAGAGTTCAGCGGATTGCCGAACCCCGCTGAATTCTTGCGAATTCAGCTACGTCGAACGGCAACGTGAATTTGAAATACGATCAAAGTGATCGCCATTGGGCGAACCTCTGGAAGTTTGGAAGTTGTCGTCGGTCGATTTGGTCTCTTGAAGAACGGTTTCAACCGGGTTTGTTGTGTGGAATGAATGTCACGCCCGCCAGTCGCTGGTTGCATCGGTTCGCCTGGTTCACCGCAACGCTCACGTTGCTGTTGCCGGTGACGACCGGGGCCGTCGTGACGACATTGAAGGCCGGGATGGCCTTTCGCGACTGGCCCTCGTCCGACGGTTACAACATGCTCGCGTACCCGTGGTTCAAAGCGGCGGGCGATAAGTTCATCGAGCACGGACACCGGCTGTCGGCGATGACGATTGGTCTGGTTTGCATCGCGCTGGCAGTCACGACATGGAAACTTGATGATCGGCGCAAGCCACGACTGTTCGCCCTGGCGATCTTCGGTTCGGTGCTCTTTCAGGGGATACTCGGCGGGGTCCGGGTGAGGATGGACGAGCAGACGATGGCGTTGGTCCACGGAGAATTCGGGGCCGCAGTCTTCAGCCTGATGTGCGTGTTCGTGTTGGTCACCGGGTCTCGCTGGGAGTCGCGTCCGCGGGTGATGGACAGGGCAACTGGTCGTGCCGCGCGAACGCTGGCGGTGGTCGTGCTGGCTTCGGTGGTGATTCAATACTTTCTCGGTGGCGTGTTGCGGCACTTGGGACAGGGTTGGGCCTGGATGTCGCATCCGTGGTTTGCACTGGTGCCGGTGGTGCTCAGTCCTGTGCTTGTGATGGTGGCGCGTCGCAGCGGTTCGGCCCTGCTGATCCGCGGTGCCGGCGTGCTGCTGGGACTGGTCGCCGGCCAGGCCCTGCTCGGCTTGGCCACATGGTATGTTCGATACGGCGTTCCCGCCTGGGGCGTGGTGGCCGTGCCCAATTCGCTGGAACAAATCGTGGTCTGCTCGCTGCACAAGGTCGTGGGGATGCTGACGCTGATGACGTCGGTCCTGAACGTCGTGTGCGCGTGCTCGATTCAATCGCCGGTGGCAGACCGGGTCTCCGCCGACGCGCCCGGGTTCGATGGTTCGATCGTGGGGGTCGCGACATGAGTGCGATCTCCACACCGAATTGTCCCGCGGCTCCGGTGGTCGCGCGGTCGACGAGCGCGATGGCGTCACGCCTTGCCGACTACATCGAGATTGCCAAGCTGCGGATCTCGCTGATGGTGCTGATGACTGTGACGGTCGGGTTCTTGCTGGCATTGCAGGGAACCGCCTCGTTCGTGCCGCTGCTCAACGCCTGCCTCGGTGTGTCCCTGACCGCGATCGGTGCCTCGGCCGTGAACCAATGGATCGAGCGCGAGACGGACGGCCTGATGCGGCGGACGAGAAACCGTCCGCTCCCGGCGCGGCGTCTGGCTCCGGCTGAGGTCTTGATCCTGGGGTTTGCCTGCGCGGGATTCGGGTGCGGGTATCTGTTGCTCACCGTCAACGCCGTGACCGCGGCGATGACCGGATTGACGTTCGTGTTGTATGCGGGCGTTTACACGCCGCTGAAGCGGGTGACTTCGTTGTGTACGGCGGTCGGCGCGGTTCCGGGGGCGCTGCCTCCCGTGCTGGGTTGGCTGGCCGCGGGCGGACAACTCGACGGGATGGCGTTCTCGTTGTTCGGGATCTTGTTCCTGTGGCAGTTTCCCCACTTCCTGGCGATCGCCTGGATGCACAAAGACGACTACTGTGCGGCCGGTTTGCGGATGCTGCCGGCCGGCCGGTCCTTGCCGCATGTGACCGGTTTGCTGGCGGTCGGTTATGCGTTGGGATTGATTCCCATCAGCCTGCTGCCCGCGTATTTCGGGGCGGCCGGAGCGGTCTATGTGTCGGCTGCGATGATCCTCGGGATGGCCTACCTGGCCGCCTCGATCTGGTTTACGTGGGACGAGACGCGGACCAGCGCCCGCCGCCTGCTGTGGACCTCGCTGGTCTACCTGCCACTGCTGCTGCTGGTCCTGACGTGGGACCACTTGCGGTTGCTGGAGTGGCTCCGCGTGGCGTGACGTGGTTTGGGATTTGGTTGAAGACGCGGTTTGAGTTTTGGTGACGAAGAAACCCCGGTAAGTTCATTGACGGCGGACACGATCGACATGACGCAACATCCTCCCCACACGCCCCTCAAGATGGGCATTCCGATTCCGAACTCGAAGCTCGGGATGTGGCTGTTTCTCGGCACGGAAATCATGTTC
>JANMLE010000672.1:0-4537 GCA_031372385.1 Planctomycetota bacterium
TCGCAAATCAGGAATGGACTGTTTGCGCCATTGCTCGATTCCGGCTCCGAGGGGGATCAGGTTTACCTGGTCATGCCCTTCATTCCGGGAATCACACTTCAGTCGCGCTTGCGGCAGGGTCCGCTTTCCGTGTTGGACGCGGTCACTTTGGGCCGTGCGCTCTTGACCGCACTGAGCGCAGCGCATGCCCGCGAAGTGCTGCATCGCGATGTCAAGCCCGCCAATGTGATCGTGAATGAAGGGACTCCCCTGCGTGAAGCCACGCTCATCGATTTTGGACTGGCCCGCAGCACCGAACTGGACTCCAGCATCCGGGACCAGTGGGTCGGAACCGCGCAGTACCTGTCGCCCGAGGGAGCGGGGCTGCTCGATCAGGAAGTGACCGAATGTTCCGACCTGTACTCGGCGGGAATCGTGCTCTTTGAGTGCCTGGCCGGCCGACCACCGTTTCAGGGCAAGAGCGTCGGCGAGGTCTTGCGGCAGCACATGACGGTGCAACCTCCCGAATTGCGGAGCCTCGGTCTGCCGGTGCCGCGCGTGTTGGATGAAGTCATCCAGCGACTGCTGCGCAAGGATCCCCGCGACCGCTACCAAACAGCGGAAGCCGTGGTGGCGGATCTGACGGTGATTGCAGAGGCGCTGCAACAGGGGGAGTCCGAACCGGCTCTCGTGGTTGGGTTGCATGATCGCCGACAGACACTCACCGAGCCCGCGTTCGTTGGCCGCGGCCAGGAATTGGCGGTGCTCACCGCACAACTCAAACGGACACAGGCGGGCCAGGGCGGCTTGGTCCTGCTGGAAGCCGAATCGGGCGGCGGCAAGTCGCGCCTGCTCGCCGAATTCGCACTGCGCGGGACACAACAGGGAGCTTGGATCTTGCGCGGACACGGCTTGGAACAGGCCGCCCAACGCCCGTTCCAACTGTTGACGGGAGTGGCCGAAGGGTTGATCACGACGGCGCGCTTGGAACCCGGGATCGAGGAGAAAATCCGAATCGGATTGGGAGACCACCGCGAAGCCGTCTGCTCGGCCCTTCCCGAGTTGGCCAAAGTCTTCGGCTCCAGTGCGATCGGCCTCGGCCCGGAATCATTCGCGGAAACGCGCAGCGTGCAGGCGCTGGCCGCCCTGTTGGATTCACTGGGAGCGACGGGCCGGCCCGTGCTGGTGCTGTTGGATGACTGCCAATGGGCGGACCAGTTGACGCTCAAGGTTCTGAGCAACTGGCAGCGCCGAACGGCGACCCCTGATCGTTCCGTCCTCGTGGTTGCCGCCTTCTGGTCGGAGGAAGTTCCTGCCGGTCATCTGCTGCGCACACTCCAGACGGTGGCTCATTTGAGGCTGCCGTCGTTCCAAGCGGCCAACGTTCGCAAGCTGGTCGAATCGATGGCTGGTCCGCTTCCCGACGAGGCGGTGAACGTCATTGAGCGTCTGGCCGAAGGGAGTCCGTTCATGGCGGCGGCGACGTTGCGCGGACTGGTGGAATCGGGTGCGTTAGTGGCGGTGCCGACGGGCTGGCGGGTCGAGTCGCTCGCCATGGCGGATGTGCAGTCGTCCCGGCACGCCGCCGCGTTCCTCGCGCGCCGCATCGAATTGTTGCCGCAGACGACCATCAAGCTTCTCTCGGTGGGAGCCGTACTGGGCAAGGAGTTTGATTTGTTCACCGCGTCGAAGCTGGCACAGCAGACTTCGGAACAGGCCATTGCCGCGCTGCGTGAGGCGCAGCAGCGGCACATCGTCTGGGCCAAAGCGACGGATGGCCGGTGTGTCTTCATTCACGACAAGCTCCGCCAGACCCTGCTCGATCGTCTGCCCGAACACGATCGCCGGGAATTGCATCTGCGCGCCGCGGTTGATCTCGAAGCCGAGTCCCCCGATCGCGTGTTTGATTTGGCGTATCACTTCGACGCGGGGGGGGTGAGCCAACGCGCGTTGCCGTATGCCCTCGCGGCCGCTGATGAAGCCCGTTCGCACCATGCACTGGAGCTTGCCGAACAGCAGTATCGCATCGCGCAGCACGGCGTAACGGAGACGGACGAAGCAACTCGATACCGTATCGCCGAAGGTCTGGGCGAAGTGCTCATGCTGCGCGGTCGCTACCAAGCGGCTGCCCAAGTATTTCAAGCGGCAAGTTTGCTGGCAAAAGACAACATGACGCGTGCGGAGATCGAAGGAAAACTCGGCGAGCTCGCCTTCAAGCAGGGCGACAATAAGAAAACGTCCGAGGCACTGGAGCGCTCGCTCCGTTTGCAGGGTCGATGGATTCCCTCGGGGACCATCGGGTTCTTGCTGTTCCTAGTGTGGGAAGTGCTCGTGCAATCATTGCACACGGTGCTACCCAAGCTGTTTCTGGCTCGACGTAGTCTGCAAGGCACTGAGAAGGAGTTCTTGTCCATTCGTTTGTATACGACATTGGCCTACGGCTACTTTTTCGACCGCGGTGTGGTCCCTTGTTTGTGGTCACATTTGCGTGCCATCAATCTGGCCGAGCGGTATCCGCCAACACTCGAACTGGGGCACGCCTGGGCAACCCACGCTCCCGTGATGTCCTTGATCCCGTGGCTCCGTCGCGGAGAAGACTTCGCAAAAAAGTCGCTCGCCATACGCAAGGACTTGGGCGATGTCTGCGGACAGGGACAATCGCTGCATTACTGGGGAGTCGTGCTCTTTGTCGGGGCGAAGTTTGACGAGTGCATCAGCAAGTGCGGGGAAGCGGTCAGACTTCTCGAACGGACGGGCGATTTCTGGGAAAGAAACATGGCCCGGTGGCAAAGCGCCAACTCGGTCTACCGGAAGGGCGACTTGCCACGCGCGATCGCCGAAGCCAAGTGGTTGCACGAAGCGGCCAGCGAGATGGGCGACGATAAGGTGTCGGCGTTCTGTCTTGACGTCTGGTCGCGGGCCTCGGGCGGGCGATTACCGGCCGACATTGTTCAGCGAGAAATGCAAAAGGAGCGGCACGATGTCCAAGCCACCGCACAGGTGTTGCTGGCGGAAGCGGTGCGTTTGGTCGGGCAGAACGAATTGGCCGTGGCGGTGAAGATCCTGACCCAAGCCCGTGAGGTGTGTCGCGAGGTCGGCATGATGAACGCTTGGGTGTCGCCCGTCTTGCCGTGGTTGGCAACGACCCACCGCTTGCAATGGGAGAGGTCAACAGATCTCGTCCCACATCGCCGTCGCCAACTGCTTCGCAACGCTCGTCGGGCTGCACGGCAAGCCCTGGCAGTGGCCAGAAAGTTTCAAACCGACTTGCCACACGCGCTGCGTGAAGCCGGACTCGTCGCGGCCATGCAAGGCTCACTCGGCCGGGCACGCGCGTGTCTGGACGAGAGTCTGGTGGTGGCGGAGCGACAAGGGGCACGCTTTGAACATGCTCAGACATTGTTGGCTCGGGGCCGCGTCGGTTTGGAGGTCGGTTGGCCGGGTGCTCAGGATGAAGTGGCGACTGCTCGTCAGGCTCTGCGTTCGCTCGGCGCGGACTTCGCTCTCGACGAGGCGCATGCTACGGAGGCCGCGCCCGCCAAGACCGCCACGCTCTCGCTGGTCGATCGGTTCGACACCGTGCTCGACGCCGGTCGTCGCATTGCCTCCGCGTTGTCGCGCAAGACCATCTTCAAGGAAGTGCGCGAAGCGGCGCTCCGGCTTTTGCGAGGGGAACGTTGTCTGCTGCTCAAACTCCAGGGCGACGAGGCCGCCGAAGATCTCACGATGGTCTCCGGGGAGATCGAGGCGGAATACAGCCGCTCGATGGCCGAACGTGCTCTTGCCACGGGCCAGGTCGTCGTCTTCACCGAGGGCCAGGCCGCGGAGGAGGGGGCGCTGCTCGCCGGCGTTCGCTCGGCTTTGTGCGCGCCGGTGTTCGTCCGGGGCCAGCCAGCCGGCTGCTTCTACGTGGACCACCACCACGTGAGCGGACTGTTCGGCGCGGATGAGGAACGCTTGGCCGAGTTCATCGCCACCATTGCCGGGGCCGCCCTCGAAAACGCGGAGGGCTTTGCCGAACTTCGGCTGTTGAACGAGACGTTGGAACAGCGCGTCGCCGAACGGACCGCCGCCGCCGAGGCCCGTGCGCGGGAACTCGCCGTTTCCAACACCGAATTGGAACGGACCGCCGCCGAGCTGCGCCGATCCGAAGACGAACTGCGGATTGCGAAGGATGCCGCCGAGAAGGCCAACCGGGCCAAGAGCGATTTCCTGGCCAATATGAGCCATGAAATCCGCACCCCGATGAACGGCATCATGGGCATGGCGGAGTTGGCCCTGCAGACCACACTCACGCACCAGCAGCGCGAGTATCTCAACATCGTTTTGCAATCGGCCGACTCGCTGCTGCGCCTGCTCAACGACATCCTCGACTTCTCCAAGGTCGAGGCCGGCAAGCTGGAACTGGAGACGATCGACTTCCAGTTGCGCGACAGCCTGGGCGACGCCATGCACACCTTCGGTCTGCGGGCCGCCGAAAAGGGGGTGGAACTGACCTACCTCGTCCCTCCCGATGTGCCCGACTCCCTCGTCGGCGATCCCGGCCGACTCCGGCAGA
>JANMLE010000683.1:0-1562 GCA_031372385.1 Planctomycetota bacterium
CATCAAACGCGAACTGAAAGTGGAGCGCAGCCTGTCCCAGATTTTGCAAATTCTCAGCCTCGCACTTTTCGAGAAAACCCCTGTAATTCAGGCACTTTCCACCGCAAAAACACCAAATCCAGACGATCGAAACGTTAACCAGATGACCCTGTTCGACTTATAGCCGGACAGTTGTGAGTTCCATTATGAAAATCGGAAATGCCGGTGGCGTGATAGGCGGCACGCAGCATATCACCGATAGCACTGCGTGCTGCCTATCACGATATCCTTGCAAGAGGAGGCGACAAGCATGGCAGGCATGGCGTTTGAGGAAGGTGTCTCGGTGGTGAAGAAGGGGGCGGGTGTTCAAATGTCAACATTGACCAGTGAACGCAATTGCGTGCATCAAGGCGATCAGACTGCCAATGTTGAAGTCTGAACACCCGACTCCGGTTCAACCGGTCGCCCACTGGCTCCATTGACTCAGACCTACCACCGTGGAGCGGGTCACCAACCAGTGCGAGGACGTCTCCGTTTCCGTACTCGGCGCGCTTTCCTACAATTTCTGTCATGAACACCCCCGACAACAAACCCGCTGCCGAAACCGCGGCGCAGGCCGAAGATCCACAGGTGACGAACGGCAGCGGCATGCTCAAGCCGGTTCGCCAGTTGATCATCTTTGTACTGGGGATGTCGGTGCTGGTGGTGGGGATCGCGATGATCGTGCTGCCCGGTCCCGCGACGATCGTGATTCCCGCCGGTCTGGCGATCCTGGCGACGGAGTTCGTCTGGGCCCGGCGCTGGTTGAACTACCTCAAACGCCGCGCCCAGGAGGTGGCGGATTGGACGTCCGGTTCTGCAGTGGCCGCGTCGGAACGCCAGGAAGTCGAAGGGGAAACGGGGGCCACGAAGGATGGCTCGTAATCGAGACGCGCCGCTGGGATTGCTTCGAGTCCGGGATTTGACTCGTTGAGTCAGGTTCGCCAAGAGATTGCAAATTGATAATTGCAAATTGCAAATTGAAGAACGATCCCGAGCCGGTCTCTTTCAATTTGCACTTTGCAATTATCAATTGTCACTTTGCAATTCTTCGACTCATTGATCTTCGCCACCGCGCAGCATCCGTTCGCCGGGCGTCATTGGCTGGCGGACTTTGTGCCGTTGGGTGAGCCCGAGATGGCGACGCCGTCAGGGAGCGGTCGGCCGGCGACGGGGAAGCCCTGTTCGTGGGCGAAGTGTTGCAGCTTGCGGTACAGCGGGTAGCTGTCGGGATAGACCCAGAACGTCAGTGTGGTGTCGTTGCCGGCGCTGAGCAGGGCCTGATAGAACTTCGAGCCTTGCGACAGGGCCACGTCCGCTGGTTCGCCGCGCAGGGTTTCTTCGGGTTGGATTTCCCAATAGCGCATGCTCATCCGGTAACCGCCGACTCCGGCCCGCAGTTCCTCGATGCCCGAGATCACGTCAACGCCGATGATGTATTCGAGGTTGAAGCCGTTGATCGGACCGACCTGTCCCTTGTGTTGGCGCGTCTTCACGATCCAGTCCTTGCGCCGTTCGATGTGTTCCTTCAGCCGTTCCACCAG
>JANMLE010000711.1:0-5216 GCA_031372385.1 Planctomycetota bacterium
TAGACGTCGCGAATGCGGGGCATGTAGCGGTCGCTGGTCCAGCCCGCCAGTTTGCCCCCGTAGTAATCGTGAAATGGTGTGAACCCGCAACTCGTCACGACTGCTTTCAACCGTTCGTCAAACACCGCGGTGAACAGCGCGTTGTGACCACCGAGTGAATGGCCGATGACACCAATGCGCGTCTTGTCGACCTGCGGCAGCGATTCGAGCAGATCGACCGCGCGGATGTTGTTCCAGACCGCCTTCATCGAACCGCTGGCATAGTGGGCTCCCTGTTTCTGGAAGTCGTACGGGTACTCACCGAAGGACGGATAGTCGGGAACGATGCAGACGAATCCGCGCTCGGCCAGTTCGTGGGCGTAGTGCAGCGACTTCAAGCCACCCAGACCCGCCGGTTCGTTTTTCCCGATGCCGTTGGTCTGATGCAGGCAGAGCATGGCCGGGGCTTTTCCATCCCCGGGAAGGTCGTGGGGAATCAACAGCCAGGCGGGGACGCGATCATCCGGCTCGGGGGTGAACTTCACCTTGCGACGGAGATACTTCTCCGCGCGCTCTTCGACGATGGTCTCGATGTTAAGCGGCACGCGGCGCGAGGTGTCGGGCAGCGGCCCCATCGCCAATTGCATGTTGGCGCGAATGTGAGCGACCCGTGCGGCCCAATCGGCCTTCGTCACCACGGGCCGCTCGGTGCCGGCGGCATCGCGCACGACCAGCAGCTTGGAATGATCCGGATAAGCCACGGCCGCGGGCTCATCGGCCGCCGCGGCGAATCCCGCGGATATCGTCAGCAGCAGGACAATCGTCGCCGTCGTGTTCAGATCAAGGGACATCGGTGCGATCCTTTGTGACTAGGGAGGAAGAGTCGGAATCCGGCAATCATGTCGGTGGGGCGAAAGGCTGGCGGAGCCATACCGCGTACGACCCAAAGTGAGACGATTTCGTTGAACCGCTACGCCAACGGCGTGCGCGCGGGTGGGAGCGAACCGTTGTTCTTGCGCACGCCGTTGGCGTAGCGGTTAAACGTCTCGGGTAGGGCCGCGTGAGGCATCTCAACGCGGGGTCTCCAGCGTCGCCATGCTACCCGGAACTCGGAACCCGGCGACAGGATGCCGGCGTCCCTCATCCGCCCACAAACGCCCGGCGATCTGTGCGCCTGACAATTCCGCCACCGCGCGTGACGACCCTTGTGGCATCCAGTAAAGTGGCGGGCCGCTGATCCGAGAAGGGGTCGGGAATCTTTTTCATGCCGCACAACGTCGCTCTCAATCGCTCAAATCGAATCTGTGCGGCATGAAAAAGACTCCCGACCCCTTGGCCACGGCGGCTTTTCGGAACGCCGCTGAATTGCCAACCCACGACGTCCCCTTCCTTGTTTGTCGCTCACAATGGCCATCGAATTCAACTGTCCGTACTGTTCCGCGATGATCCGCGTTCCCGATAGTGCCGGCGGCGGCAAGGGGAAATGTCCCCGCTGCGCCCGGCGGATCACGGTTCCGAAAGTGTCGGTGAAAGCCACTCCGAAGCTCGACAATGGTGAGGCGGATCTGTTCGCCCCGCCGGGCTTCGATGATCCCGGACCACCGGTGCATCGTGCGACCGCAGCGCCGGGATTCGCCCAGGCCGCATCCGCGGTGCCCGACGACCCGGATGCGATCGTGTTTGCGTCCGCCGAACCGGACGTTGATCCGGCGGCACCCGTCGACCTGTTCACTCCGGCTCCGCGGGCACCGGGGCAACTCCACGTGGAGCCGGCACGCCAACTGTCACGACCGGGTTCCATTGCCAGCAGGTTGAAACGCAAGAAGAGCGGCGGATCGTGGCTGATCCCGGTCGGTTTCGGACTGTTGCTGTGCGGTGCCGTCGGATGGTTTCTGTGGCAGCAATACCAGGTCGAACGACTGTCGGGGGAACTGACCGCCGAGAGCGCATCGGGTCTCGAACTCCCTCCGGCCGAGATCAATCTCGCGATGTTCAAGCAGTCACCAAGCGAGATGAAAGAGGTGTTGGCCGAATTGGAAAAGGCACCGGTGCCGATTTCCAGCGAGCTGATGCGCGTGCAATTCGGTGCCACCAAGAAGGCCATGACTGTGCGGTTGAACTCGGGGCCGCAAACCGAGTTCTACCGGGTGGCCGTCAGCGACGATCCCGCGCTGATCAACTACCGCAAGAACCACACGCTCAAACTGGAAGAGTCGCGTGAGGAAGAGCTGATGCGCGCGGCCACCGACTTCGCCGACGAATACCAGCGGGTGATCGGCAAGAAGGCTGAAAAGAGCGCGCTGAACCCGTTTCGCAATTCCCTCGCGCTGCCCGCCCTCGTGCGGGGACTGGGTCACCATGTGGAGGCGGTCTACGGGCGGTCGGCGTATCCCTGCGTCTATGAAGACCGTGAGGGCGGGCTGTACTTCCTGCTCCCCCCCGGTGCCAAGGGCTTCGAAATCACCGGCCGCAAACACAACGGCCGGGTAGCGTTTGCGGGGAAGTACCAGGTCAAGGTCACCGGTGTCATGAAGCAGCCCCCCAAGGGGAAGGGTGATCCCGCCAACAAGAAGTCGAATGATCCCGATGCCATGGACGCACCCGGCATGGCGGACACGCCGGAAGACGGCGCGATGAAAAAGAACAAGACGGACATGCCGAAGTAGTTTGGCCAATGAATCGGCGCACGAGGCTGTGCCGCACGCGGGCATGAATGAGATGTCTTCGTACGACTGGGCGTCACTTCTTGTCGCCCTGCGAGCATTTCATGCGACGTATGGGACCAATGCGACGATCGGGCCACCAGAGACACATCAATCCCAGATTCCCAGGCGTCCCATCAATCGCGCACAAAAGGCCCGACTCTTCAATTGCGATCCCGCATCGCTTCACCGTGTGAAGAATGATCAGGGCGCGAGGCCGATCGATTTCAACAACGGTGCGAAGCGCGGGTCGGCACGGAGCGGGTCGAGACGCGGGTCGACGGCGACGTCGGCCCGGCCGGGTGACTTCCGCGCGAAGGCGGCATTGAGCCATTCGAACGCCTTGTCGGAGTTTCCCAGCGCCGCGTGGATCTGGGCCAACTCCAGCGACAGACTCTCCTTCAGCGCGACCGGCTCCAGTGATTGCAGCAGGACCGCGACCTCCGCGGTTTTACCCTGCCGCGCCAGCGCGTAGGTGCGGGCCGCCCGCACGTCCCAGTCGCCCGCCGAGATTCCCGCCGAACGATCAAACTCGACGAGCGCCTCATCGATCTGACCGAGCTCGATCAACGCATATCCCAGATCGCGATGCGCCTTTTGAAAGTCCTGGTCGAGATCGAGTGCCGCGCGATGCTTTTCAGCCGCCTGCGGATACTTTCGCAAATAGTACAACAGCTTGCCGACGTTGTTGGTGATGATCAGATTGTCCGGGGCCAGTTCCTGCGCCCGTTCGATCTCGGCGAGCGCCTCGTCGAACCGTCCGCGCTGCAACAGGAGCCACGCGTACCAATGGTGCCCCGAGGGTGAATTGGGCGCGACTTGAAGCGCGAGCTGAAACTGCTCCTCGGCCGATTGCCAGTCGCACGAATAGGTCGCGGCGGCGAAGGCCAGAGCCAGCCGGCCCTCGGCGAGATGGGGGTCGAGTTCCAGTGAGCGTTGCGCCGCTGTGATCGCCTTGGGGAAGACGATGGTCGCCTCTTCCCACCCGTAGTCGCCGCAGAGGTTGTAAGCCTCGGCCAACGCGGCGTAGGCCCGCGCGTGCCGGGGCTCGCGTGCCAGCACCGTTTGAAACTTCTCGATCGCCAGTCGAACTTGCCGCTCCTGCCGTTGGCCGAGAAGACTCAATCCCTGCACGAATTCGGGAGACTCGACAACCACAGTGCGCGGTTCGTGGCGGCGGTTCAGTTCGCGATATCCCCACAGGCAAGCGGCGGCAAACAGGGCGATTCCCGACACCACTCCAACGAGCCGCAGCGGGCTCCGCTTGTCAGCGCGCGGCGAACTCTCGGCGCGGGTTGCACTCTCGGCGCGGGATGAACTCTCGGCGCGGGATGAACTCTGCGCTCGCGATGTCCCCGAGGACTCGTGCGTGGACTCCATCGCCGCACTGTCCGTGGTTGACCCGTCGATACAAAACGGTCCGAGCGCCGTCGCCAATTCGGCCGGTGTTTGAAACCGGTCAGCCGGTGATTTGCTCAGCAGGCGGGCAACGATCGCCGCGACCGCGGCCGGCACTTCCGGGCAGGCCGCGCTGACGGACGGAGCGGCCTGGGACTTGTGCGCGTCGAGCAGTTCGGACAGCGACTTGTTGGGAAATGGCGGGTTGCCGGTCAGCAGGAAATACATCACGCCGCCGAGGCTGTACAAGTCGGAGCGAACGTCGCTGGCGGACGGATCGGCTACCTGTTCGGGAGAAACGAACGCGGCACTTCCCACCAACATTCCCGGCGACAGCCACTGGTCCGTTGCATCGAGCGACGACGTCAGTGATGCCAATCCGAAGTCGAGCAGCTTGACCGTTCCATCGTCGGCGAGCATCAGGTTGCGTGGCGACAGATCGCGGTGAACCATGCCGATCCGCCGTCCTGCTTCCAGCCCCAGCGCCGCTTGATGAATCGCGTCACAGGCGGCGTCCCACGGGAGCGGCCCACAGTCGGCAACGGTCTTCGCCAGGTCGGCGCCCGAGACCGCCTCCATCACCAGAAACTGTCCCTCGTCCGTCGCCTCGGCGTCATACACGGCGACCACGTTCGGATGCTGCAACCGCGCGGCCGTGCGGGCCTCCCGCAGAAACCGTTCTCGGGCTCCGGGTGTGGTGAGGAAGTCGCCGCGAATCACCTTGATGGCCACGTCGCGGCGCAGCACCTTGTGCCGACCGGAGAAGACCGTCCCCATGCCCCCCATCCCCAGTCGCCCCGTGATCTCATAGCGCGGATGCTGTTCAAGCAGAGCGGGGACGGCATCGTCGTGCGCAGCCGGTGGAAGCGACTCGTCACAGACCAGCGCGACAATTTCCCCGTGCTCCGGAAACATCTCACACAGCGCTTGTGACGACAGTGGTTCGCCGCGCCCGACGCGGTACTCAACGTCGACCGCCAGCAACTCGCGGAACAACAGTCGCGAGAAGGCGGCATCCTCGCGCGCGATGAGTGACCTGATGTCCAGCGGCGCACCGGCCTGCCAGGACCGTTCGAACTCCTCGCACACCGCGTCAATCCGTTTCATGTCGGCGACGCTCCACCGGGCGTCTTCGCG
>JANMLE010000789.1:0-2471 GCA_031372385.1 Planctomycetota bacterium
GGCGGATTGCCGTGGAGGAATCCGCCGCTTCATGGTTGAAGCATTATCCACTCTGCACACCGCCGCATCTGGAGTATCCGGATGAGCCGGTGTGGTGGCTGTTGGAGCACGCCGCACAGCGGTTCCCACAGCGGACAGCGGCCCGCTACTACCGCGAAGCACTCAGCTATGAAGTACTGTTTGAACGAGCCCGCCAAGCCGCGGCTCTGTTCCAGTCACTCGGAGTCCAGCCCGGCGATCGGGTCGGCGTGCTGCTCCCCAATCTTCCCGAGTATCTGATCGCCGCCTATGGAATTTGGCTGGCCGGCGGCGTGGTCGTGTCGCTCAGCCCCCTCTCCGTGGCGGTCGAAATCGAAGACATGCTGCAGGCGACAGACTGCAAGCTGGTTGTCGCCTTGGATCTGCTGGCTCCGTTGGTCACTCGCGGCGCGCATTGCCCGGCGCGAATCCTGACGTGCTCCATCGCTCCCCGACTGCGGACGGTCAAGCGGTTGCTGTACCGCGCGGCGTGCCTGAAGCGACGCGGCCTGCATCCGAGCCAGCAGGTGGAGATCCTCGACTTCGTCACGGAAGTCGCGCGGAGGAAACCGATCGCCGAACCGGTTCGTGTGGAAACTCAACTGCCGGCGTACATCCTGCCGACGGGCGGAACCACCGGGCGACCGAAAGCGGTCACGCTGTCGCATGCGAACCTGCTGGCGAACGCCCTGCAAATCAAGGCCTGGTGCGGCAACCGGACAGGGCGCGACACGTTTCTGGCAGTCATCCCGTTCTTCCACAGCTACGGTCTGTCGACCTGTGCGACAGGCGGCATCGCGATGGCGGCGACACTCGTGCTGCATCATCGATTCCAGCCGGAAACGGTGCTGGATCTGATCCAGTCTGCGCGGCCGAGCGTGTTCCCGACCGTGCCGGCGATGCTGCATGTCTTGAATCAGCGGTTGAGTGACGCACCGCACAAATGGGACGAGCAGTCGTTGATGTGGGTCATCACGGGCGGCGCACCGCTGATGCCCGACACGGCGACGGAATTCGCGCGCCACACCGGCGCGCGAGTCGTCGAAGGCTACGGCCTTTCCGAGTGCAGCCCCGTGACCCATGCCGGTCCAATGGACGGCAGCGCGCGGCCGGGCATGATCGGTCTGCCTCTGCCCGACACCGAGGCCCTGATCGTCGACTCCGAAACCGGCATGGATGTTCTGGACGCTGGCGAAGTCGGCGAACTGATCGTCCGCGGACCGCAGGTCATGCTCGGCTACTGGAATAATCCCGAGGCGACGGCGCAGATCCTGCGCGACGGATGGCTGTTCACGGGCGACCTGGCCCTGCGGGACGACGACGGGTTCTTTAAGATCGTCGATCGCAAGAAAGACCTGATCATCACCAGCGGATTCAACGTCTATCCCACCGATGTCGAATACGTTCTGATGCAGTTTCCCGGCGTCAAGGATGCGGCGGTGGTCGGCGTGCCCGACCCGCAGCGTGGCGAGATCGTCAAGGCGATCGTCGTGGTGAAGAGCAAGTCGCAATTCCACCGGCACGCCTTTGAGAAATTCATGAAAGAGAACCTGGCCCATCACAAGGTGCCGAAGATCCTGGAGGTGATCGAAGGGGAACTCCCCCGCAACTTCCTCGGCAAGGTGCTGAGGCGAAAGCTGCGTGACACACATCAGACTTTGGTGTCACCACAGACTTGAAAGATCGGCCGTCTGATCGAAATGTTGTTCACACAATCAGTCCAAACAGCGTAGGAGACGAGACAAGAATCACGGGACCGCAGCGCCCGGGACGAATCCACGACATCCCGATCTGCGGCTGAAACGCCCGCTCTTGTCCCAATGTGACCTTCGCGTGGAATGCGGGGGGTCGACCATGAGTCGCACATCCGAAGCGCGTCCCGAACCACTGGCGGTGATCGCCGGGATGAGGACGCCGTTCGCCAAAGCCTTCGGGCCGCTGGCGTCCGTTCCGGCCGACGAACTCGGACGCGTCGCACTGACTGCGGCGTTGGAGCGGGCGGGGCTGAAGCCCGATCAGGTGGACGAAGTCGTTTTCGGCAACGTTGCATCGCCGGCCAACACGGCCAACATCTCCCGCGTGATCGCACTGCGATCCGGCATACCACAGGACCGCGTCGCGCATACGGTCCATCGAAACTGCGCCTCCGGAATGGAGGCCATCGTTTCCGCTTGGCAATCCATTCGCGAAGGCCGGGCGGAAACTGTCGTTGCGGGGGGAACCGAGTCCATGTCCAACATCCCACTGCTGTGGGATCCACGCATGAAGGATCTGCTCCTCGATCTGAGTCGGCAGAAGTCCATCTTTGGCAAACTGCGTGTCATGACCCGGTTACGCCCCGCGATGCTCAAACCAATCCCCGCGCTGCTGCTGGGCCTGACCGATCCCACCTGCGGCCTGAACATGGGCCAGACGGCCGAGCTGCTCGTCCGCGATTTCGGGATCACCCGTGA
>JANMLE010000799.1:0-5581 GCA_031372385.1 Planctomycetota bacterium
GGAACTGATCGGGTTGGTGACGCAGCCGCCTCTCGATCTCGCCTCGCTGACGATGGGGGGCCCGCGCCGCTGGCTGGAGGAACTGAGCACCGACATCGTCGTCGGTCCCGACCACGGTCCGTTCGCCGTCGATGTCCTGTCTATCCCGGCCAACAATCCCTGGTTCGCGCAACTGCGTCTGACCGGCTTCGACTTCTTCGCGGATGGAGACCGGATGGCAGTCTGTTCGTGGGACGGCGATGTCTGGTTGGTGAGCGGATTGCGTGGGGCTGGCAAGGAAGACGAAGGGACGAAAAGGACCGAAGGGACCAAAGGGACGAAGCCGGCACTTTCGTCCCCTGCGTCCCTTTCGTCACTTCCTTCCCACAAGCTCGTTTGGAATCGCATTGCCAACGGTTTGTTCCAACCGCTCGGCCTGAAGATCGTCGACGGGCAAGTCTATGTCACCTGCCGCGACCAGATCGCGGTCCTGTGGGATCTGAACGGTGACGGCGAAACCGACCGCGTCGAATGCTTCAACAACGACCACCAAGTCACCGAGCACTTCCATGAATTCGCGATGGGACTGCAAGCCGATGCCGAAGGAAACTTCTATTACGCCAAGTCGGGCCGGCACGCGCTGACGGCCATCGTCCCGCACCACGGCACGCTGCTGCGCGTCAGCAAGGATGGTTCGCGAACCGACATCCTGGCGAACGGCTTCCGCGCGGCGAACGGCGTTTGTCTGAATCCCGACGGCACGTTTGTCGTCACCGACCAGGAAGGCTTCTGGAACCCGAAGAACCGCATCAACTGGGTGACTCCCGCCAAGCCGGGCGAACGACCGCGGTTCTATGGAAACCTGTTCGGCTACACCGACGTCACCGATCCCTCCGACAGCGCGATGGAACCGCCGTTGTGCTGGATCACCAATGCCTTCGACCGGTCGCCAGCCGAACTGTTGTGGGTGAACAGTGACAAGTGGGGTGCGCTGCAGGGATCGCTGCTTAATCTGTCGTACGGCTACGGCAAGGTGTTTGTCGTGCCGCACGAGAAAACCTCGAATGGCCTGATGCAGGGCGGGCTGTGCGAACTGCCGCTGCCGATCTTTCCCACGGGGATCATGCGCGGCCGCTTCCATCCGGTGGACGGCCAGCTCTACACATGCGGCATGTTCGCCTGGGCGGGCAATGCGACTCAGCCGGGCGGGTTCTACCGCATCCGGGCCACCGGTCGCCCGATGCATCTCCCCATCGGCCTGACGGCGCGAAAACACGGGATGCAGCTCAAGTTCAGCGGAGACCTTGATCCCGCCACCGCCATCGATCCGAACCGGTTCGTGGTCCGCACGTGGTCACTGAAGCGGTCGGCCGATTACGGGTCGAAGCATTACGACGAGAAGACGCTGTCGATCGCGTCGGTCAAGCTGTCAGCCGACCGCCGCACCGTCACCATCGAACTCCCAGACATCCAGCCCACCTGGTGCATGTCGATCGAATACAAGCTGAACGGATCGGCGGGCGAACCGGTCAACGGGCTGATTCACAACACGATCCACTCGTTGGGCGAATGATCGTGCTGGGGGAGCGATTGGCGGTGTTGAATTCGCTGGAGTTTCTGGCGGCTTCCGCAGAGGTCGATGAGTTGGCAGAGCAATTCATTACGGGCCGCGCCATTCCGAAAACGGAACCTCGCGATGCCGCTCACATCGCATTGGTGGCGGCACACGGAATCGAATACTTGGTGACATGGAACTTCAAGCACATTGCGAACCCCTCGACGCGATCCGCCATTGAGGGTATTTGTCGAAATGCCGGTTATGCTCCACCAATCATCTGTACGCCCGACGAACTGGCCGAGGAATGACATGTCCCAAGGCTCCATCACCGACGAAATACGATCCATTCGCCAGCAGTTGGCCGAACAGTGCGGCAACAGTCTCGCCGCGGTTCTGGCGGACGCGCGAAAGCGAGAAGCATCTGACGGACGGGCCTACGTGACGCTCCCCAAAGGCCAAGTGCATACCGGAGTGCCTCAGCAAGTCGGCACCGACGATCAGCCAACAAAGCGATTCGATGGACGATCTTCAACGCCTGCTGCCGGATAGGCGCTGTCAACCAAACTGGCAATGGAATTTCTCGTTCCCAAGCTTCGGCTTGCGAACGCATGAATTTGACGCTCCGCTTCGTCTTCGATCGCCAAGCAGAGCTTGGACGACAGAGGGTTCCCAAGCCGGAGCTTGGGAACCGGAAAATGTGCCGGGAGGGCACGAGGCTCCTGCCGAGCCATCTTCGGAAACGATGTCACCGTATTGTGAAACAGGAACCTTGGAAGCCATTCCGTGACGTGGAAGACATTGTCGGCAATCTTCAGACGATGTTGGCGAGAAATGGCAACGTCCCGAGCAGCCATTTGGAGTTACAGACAGCATTGGCACCACTCGTTGAGTTCACGCGGTGTACCCAGCCGCGTCATTTAAGGTGAAACCATGAAGGCGAGTCATTCAGCTTCGCACACGACACGGCTCTCGCTCCTTCTGACGACTGCGGTCAGCCTGTTTGGATTGTGCCCCTTGCGCCAGATCAGCGCCGCCGAACCGCGGCCGAAGGAGTATCTGGTCACGCCCGAGACGTCCGAGAGAAAGGTGGATCGTGATGGGGTGGTGATTCCGAAAGACGTATGGAAGCGTTTTGGTTCGGGACGATACCGCGGGTCATTCATGGTTGGTTCACAAGGTTCGAACGGTCGCCCGGATTTCTTCTTTTCTCCGAGTGGTGACACGCTCTACATCAGCGGCGGGCATGATGTCACGGCACTCGAACCGGCGACCGGGTTGATGCGGTTCGAATATCGTTACGGCGGGCAGAACATCGCGACGCGCGACCTCGGCGCGGATGGAATTCGGATTGAATTCCATCAGGGACCGAAAGCCGGCACGTACGTCGTCTTGGAGCATGGAACGGGAAGGGAAATCGCCAACGGACCATTGGCGTCCGGGGGCTTGTTCCTTGCCGGACGCCGGGAGATCAAGAGGGACGATCGCAGGCAAGGACCAAGGGGCGGCGAAACCAAGACTCATTTGTCATTGCACGACGTTGCCACCGGCCAGCAACTTGCAGAATTGGGCAAGGTGGACGAATTTGAAGACGCAACTTGGCTTTCGCCAACGGAGGAGCGGGTTGCCGTTGTGACGTTCGGTGGTGACCTGCGGATCTTTGACGCGGAATCAGGAAAGCTCTCTCGCTCGCTGTCACTCGGCTCCTTCGGCAACGGAACCATTCGCCCTCGACCGGTTTGGAGCCACGACGGGAAATCGATCATCATCTGCCAGGAACAGCGTCCAGGGAGCCCGCACAAAAAGTATCGCCTGGTCGAAGTTTTCGTCGACGCGGAAGAGCCTCGCACGATCGCCGATGGACTCGATCACCTAGTCAGCAACCTGGCTCTGTCGCCCGACGGAAAGTTCGTGGCGTGTCACCGCTACGGATTTCACGATCGCCGACTCCGCGCGGACTGGATCGTCTTCCATCGAGCGGGCGACGGTGAGTACTGCGAAATCGACACTCGTCCAGCTCGGACCCGCGGTGTCTTTTCGCCCGACAGTCGCTCGTTTTGGCTCGTGAGTGAAGGTGGAATCGCCCGCTTCGATCTGGCGACCAAGCAGCTCGATTCCGGAGGACGCGATGCGTTGATGGAAGCCTCGATCGTTCAGTTTTCGCAGGACGGCCGCCAATTGCACGCCGCTGTCGGCGACGAGATCTGGACCTGGGACGTCGCATCGGGAGCACTCTCTCCCCTACGCAGATCGACGCTCGACAGTGTGCGGCAGGGACATTTCATCCGTTGCCTGGAAATCGACTCCGACGGCCAGGGGAGCGTGTGGGCCGGCGAATCGTACGTCCGCTACATTCGTGATGGAGAACAATCGTGATTCCATGCCGGCAACTGCTACCCCCACGCGGACTACTTCTTGACGCCCAATCGTCGTCAGATCGTTTTCGACGACTATTACGGCGACCTGCGATTGGGAGACCTGCGAACGGGAGCCGTTCTGAAAACATTGCTGCCAAAGGCTTCGCCGCGGCAGAGGTATCAGTTTGCCGTCGCACCCGACAACAAGACGATGGCTGTGGCTCACCGCGACTATCGATCGGCCAACGAGGACAGGCCGCTGGAAATCGAGTTGTGGGATCTGAACCGGGGCGTGGTGACAGGCACCCTCAAGCAACCGGGCACTCTGAGTGCCAGCCTGTATTTTTCTCGCGACAGTCGTGAACTTGCCGTCGGCGATCACCGCCAAATGACTGTTTGGGACGTCGGGACGCGGACGGTGCTGGGTGCGCGCGAAATGGAGCCACCCCTCTTCCGATGCCAATGGTCACGAAATCAACGGCGGTATGTAGGAGAACGTTTTCGAACGTTCGTGCTGGTCGATGCATTGACGGGCCGTCCCTGTGCGGAGTGGAAGTGTTTTGACTGGAACATGAAGGCGAGCGCGTTCTCTCCTGATGGGACGCTTCTCGCCCTATCGGCACCCGAAGGTCCCGTCTTCGTGATCGACGTCTATGGCAAGCATGTCCCGAACGATCTGCGAGACTTGACTGAACTCTCAAAGTTTTGGGAGCAACTCGCCAGCAGCGACGCGACCGAGGCGTTCCGGGCGATTGGAGGACTGATTCGCCGACCAGACGCGGCTGTCGCGTATCTCAAGCAGCGATTGATGGTTCCCGGTCCTACTCCCGCTGATGTTGCCCGCTGGATCAATGAATTGGACGCAAGCGACTTCGAGCGACGCGACCATGCCGAGCGATCGCTTCGCTCAACGTCCAGCAGCGTGCTTGCTCAACTCGCTGCGGCCTTGGAACACCCCCGTTCGGCGGAGCAGCGCAAACGGCTTGAGGAGTTGGTCAAATCTCACCAGAACTATCTGCTCGCGCCTGCGCGCCTTCGAGAACTGCGCTGCATTGAGGTTTTGGAAGCGATCGGTTCCAAGGAAGCACGCGACCTGCTCGTGGTGTTGAGCGACGGTCCTGCCGAAGCGAGACTGACTCGTGACGCCCAAGCTGCACTTGAGCAAATGCCGAAGGCGACGGATCGGAAATAGCGGTGCATTTCACGCGGACGAATGAGACCAGCTTGCTTCGAGCGCCGGTCCACCACCGATCGTGGCACCGCAGTGGATGACTAGATGGTGGGCCGGCGCTCGAAGCGAGCTGGTCCCACCCTACGAGAAACTCACTCGTCGAAGTGGGAGGTGCAGAGGATGGCCGGGGTGGATTGGGCGAATTGCCAGTAGGGGCCGGTGGCAGACTTCTTTTTTGCGAGTTGGGGCCGCTTGCTCGCCGGGTGATCTTCCTTCACGAGCATGAACAGGTCGGACAGGACGTCGGTGTTGTTGCCGTCGTCGCTGTGGCCCAGGAAGCTGAGGTCTGCCCAGTTGTGCGCGGGTCTCCTGACCCCGCACAGGGCGCGACCGCAGGACTCCTCTTTTTTATTCGCACAGTTCGGGCGGTGCCGCGCGGCCAAGGCTCGCCAGGCGCAAAGACGAGACCTGCGGTCGGGCGTTTCGGCGGGGTCGGGAGACCCCCGCCCAACACCGGCC
>JANMLE010000811.1:0-5387 GCA_031372385.1 Planctomycetota bacterium
GTGGTGACAAACGCGGCGTTCTCACCCTTGGGGAGCGGGGCCACGCTGACCGGCGTCAGCTTTCCGGTCGCCTGATCGATCCGAAAACTCGCCAGGCTGTTGGTGGTGCGCAACGAGGCGAACAGGAACTGCCGCTTTGGATCGGTGCCCAGTGATCCGGGGCTCCCCTCCACGGCAATCGTGTCGACCGCGGTCAACGACCCGGACTTCGAATCCAGCCGATAGATCTGGATCTTCTGCTCCGACGCCATCGACACGTAGACGAAGGTGGCGGCGTGAACGGTCATCACGCTGCTGCTCCAGAGAATTGCGACGAGTAGTGAACGCATGGTGGGTATCGGGTAGTGGGTAGTGGATGGTGGATAGGACAGAGCGAAGAGAGGGAGGGGAGTCGTGGCCGGGGCATGCTTTTCCTACCCACTACCCACTATCCACTACCCACCATCCACTCACTCAGTGCGACGGTGGCGGGCTGTTTTGGAAGGCCCTCGCCCGGAACAGGAAGTCGATGATGTTGCCTTCATGCGGCTGCATCCAGTGGAGTTGGATCGTCTTCACTTCGCCGATGTTCAGGCGGTCGATGTTGGTCGCGTCGAGCAGTTGTCGCGACCACTTCTCGTCTTTCGTCAGGCACGAGGCGACGAGTGTACCGCCGATCTTCTTGAGCATTTCGTTCTGCGGGCATTTCACGACCGACGCGAACGGGAACATGTACTCGGTGTTCGCGATTGCGGGTTCGGGGCTGTCGCAGTGGACGATCGTCGGGCGGAGGAAGTCGTAACGCTCGTGAGCTTCCAGGCGGTCGCCGTTGCGGTACTTCGCGGTGACTTCGACGACGCCGGGGACTTTGACTAACTCTTCGATCTGCGCGTTGACCGCTTTCGCGGCCCCCGGCACGGTGAACGCCGCGAGTGCCGCCTTCGGATCGTTCATCGGCAGCGGAGCGACCGGGCCGAGCCGTTTCGCGATCGCTTCGGCAATCTCCTCAGTGTGGCGCGAGGCCCAGATGCCCGAGCAACTGATGCACGACCGGCCGCTGTTGGCGAACACACTGTCGGTCATCAGGTCGAGATACTTCTCCCATTGGTCGACCATGTCGTCGCCGAACAGGATCTTTGAAAAGCCGGGCCCGTGAGCCTGCACGCGCGGATTGCCGTGGTAGCGTTCGACGGTCGGCGTGCCACCGAAGATCATCGCCCGGTCGCACGTTTCCAAGACGGCGGCACCACATTCGGGACCGCCCGGATAGATGCAGAACACTTCGCGCGGCACTCCGGCCTGGGCGAATGCCTCGTACATGCGGTACGGCGTCCACGGCTCCTGCGGGCCGGGCTTCAAGACCAGACCGAACTGCAACGGAATCACCGGCATCCACAGCGTATGCACGCCCGGCGAGTTCGACGGCAGCACCATCCCCAGCACCGAAGTTTGCGCCTGGTAGCTGACCGTCACCCCGCGGCTTTCCATGCCATAGCCGTTGGTCAAAATGTCAAACGGCAGCCCGCGGGTCAGGGCCTCCAGCGTGTGCCGCATGTTGCGAAGGACGTAGGCGTTCTTCTTCATGTTGCCGGCACACATGTGTTCCGGCAGCCCGGTTGTCGCCGACTGCATGCGGCAGAACTCGGCCGGATTCTGCGTCCCGTTACCGAGCGGCAGCGTGGCGTTCTGATAGAGATCCGCGGCCTTCACCGCCATGTCGCAGAGCTGCTCAATGGAGAACTGCCGCAGGATGTCGCGTGCCTTCGCGGCCTTGCGCATGTCCATCTTGATCAGGCCACCGTTGGCCTGATTGACCGTCGCCACAGGCTCGCCGGTTTCAAAATGGACAACGTTGTCCTTCTCCATCGACTCGTACGGCTGGCCCCAGCGGATGACGGGAATCTCAAGCATGGTGGTTCCTCATGAGTTAGGCACACCTTGGCGATACCAAAGGGTTTCTTAAGCTAATGGTTCGATGGCGACATCGCCACCAGAGACAACTTCGATGTGCAGGCTGCAACCTTCCATGAGCGGCATGCCCAGCAATGGATCACCGTTGACTTCGACAACATCCACATCCACCGCCTCGCCTCGAATGAACAGTCGGGCGACGAAAACGGGCGATTCAAGCACCGAACCATCTGCCAGCGTCGACTTGATCTCTCGAACGGGCTGTAGCGCCAATTCCTGAATCAGGTCAGGGGGCAGTGTCAGTGGAGCGTTTGAGGCCGTATCAACGATGGCGTCGATGATCGTGAACTCGCCGTTGGAGTCCAAAGCCACGACTTCCACCATTGCCTCCAGCAGCGAATTCACTCGGCCATGCACGTGGAAGTTCCCTTCTCAACGTGCGGTCGACCGCACATGTTCAGCCTGCCGCCAAGATGGTATGTCACACTCGATCCGACTCGCCGACCCCAAACCTGAGCCGCCGGTCGTCGTTCCAGCAACCGCCTGTTGGCTGCCTGGGAATCCGGGCCGACCTCAAAGTCCTCCGAGTCGATGTCGATGAGGACGAATGTCTCGGGCGGAAGATGACGGACTTGATCCGCGATGACGCGATGGAAGATTTCGTCCCCGCGTTGCGCGTACACCTCCAACGGATATCTTGGCACCATCCCGCGACGCGGCTGAACCGGCGGCAGACTTGGGACTGGTCCGCCGAAGATGCGGCAAAACCTTCGGCTTCCCGCTTGTCGCACCCAGATTTGAGCCTCGGGATTACGGCTCTTGAGGCGATCGACGGCCGCGCGCCAGTTGGGGTCGATCTCGACGTCTTCAGAGCCGATGTCGATGGCCACGTAGGACTCGTTCGGCAGGTTGGTCATCCGCGCCGCGATCTTCCGCTCGAAGATTTCCTGCCCGCGCCGCGAGTATTCTTCCAGCGGATACTTTTGAATCATGCCAACCATGCCGAGTCTCTCCCCACCGGTTCGCAATCACTGGTCATCGAAGTCTTCAAGGAACTGACGTGGAGTCATCACGGCAAACGGCAGCAGGCGGTTCGACCCTTCAGGCAGTTCCAACAGGTCGCGGTCGTTTGTGACGAGATACCTTGCGTCACCAGCCGCCGCCGTTGCCAAAACCATGTTGTCGTCCGGATCGCGACTGAGCGGATACCGCGTTCCGAGATTGACCAGCGTTGATCGACCATCATCCGTGAACCGCTGTCTCCATTCCGCAATGAGATCGTCGTTCATGCCCAAAACTTTGGAAAAGATTTCGAGGTACTCGTCCATCAATTCCGTAGACACGATCAACTGAAGTTCTCGTTCGAGCAGCCAAATCCGCAACACGCGCTGGTTGGCACTGGACTTCGAGCGGCTCAGCAAAGCCCGCACGAAGACATTGGTATCCAGTACGACGCGAACTCGACGCTTGCGGCTGACCACGGCCGATGTCTCTCGTGGAAATGCCCCTCAGTCACTGACCCGCCCGACTGCGGCGAAACTTGATCGCCTCTTCCGCAGCGTGAACACGGACCCCGGATTTTCGCGCCGCCCTGCCGGAAGCCGCAAGGAGTTCTTCGTCCGCCCGCCGATCGACGAACTCCGTCACCGCTTGCTCGGCCAGGGACTGGGGGTCAACACCGTGCTGATCCGCATACGCGACCAGCCGGTTCCAGACTCGATTCCGAATGCTCACGTCCGTCATTTTCGTTCCTCGCCACCCCCATCAAACCATGAACTCCCGTGTTCATCGTCAACAGCGAAACGCTCAAGGTCAAGTGCTCTCTCAATACACTCCGACCGTCGTCGTGGCCGCGAATTCGTGGAACGGGCGCGTGCCGCTGATGCCGTCCCACGGGTATTTGTCGTGGGGCTTTTCGCGTTCGCCTTCGTCGCGTTCCATGAAGCCGGGGATGAACAGTTCCTTGGTCAGGGTGTAGAGCTTCACGCGGCCGGTTTCACCGTAGCCGACGAGCTGGTCGTAATCGTCGAAGGTGACGGTCTCGATGACCGCCCGCGGTTGCGGGGCGAAGTACGTGATCTTGTAGTTGTCGGCCGGATCGAAGGGCTTGCCGCAGGCGAGGCCCATCAGCGTGTTGCCGTAGGTGGGGGTGATGTAGACGTTCGGTCCGAGCAGTTCCTCGCGGCAGAAGCGATACCACTGCGGCGTGAACTCGGTGCCGCCGGCGAAGATCCCCTTGATGCCGGACTCTTCGATGCTGCTGCCGTTGTCCATCAGCTTGAGAGCCAGGGCTTCGAGCAGCTTCGGCGTGGCGAACGCGCACTTGATGTCGTGGTTGGCCGAGAGAATCGTGATGGCCTGATCGATCACGTGGCCGGCGTAGGCTTTCACTCCCGTGACGTCCCCCTTCTTGAGCAACTTCACAACCCAGCGCGGATCGAGGTCCACGCAGAAGCAGATGCCGCCGCGGTATTGCGCGAGGTGCTCGACTGCGAGACGCAAGCGACGCGGACCCGAAGGACCGAGCATCAGCCAGTTCGAACCGCGTGGAAAGTGCTCGTCCGGCAGCGTGTCGCTGAAGTTCTCGTAGTCGGTCCAGTGGTCTTCAATGACCATGCGGCTCTTGGGAATACCCGTCGTTCCGCCTGTCTCGAAGACGTAGACCGGCTTGCCAGCCAATCCCTTCGGAACCCAGCGGCTGATAGGGCCGCCGCGGAGCCATTCGTCTTCAAAGTGCGGAAACTTTTTCAGGTCGTCGAAACACTGGACCTCGGTCAGCGGGTCGAATTTGTAGGACTTGGCCTTCTCCAGCCAGAACGGGCTTCCGGTCGAAGGGTGGAAATGCCACTGCACGGTTTCGACCGTGTGGGCGTCCAGTTTGGATTTGGCGTTGGAAACCAGTTCAGAGAGATCGCTCACGGCAGGGCTTTCTGATGCGGGGGGTGGGCAAGTGGGTGGCGGATGATAGTCGGCGGGAAGGCAGATTGACCAGCGGCCGGTCGGGCGGCGGAGTACGGAAACAAGGTGAGCCGGGCGGCGTGAGCCCCCGGACTCTTCAACGTGCCTTGTCCGGAGGCTCATGCCGCCCGGCTCACCCTGATGAATTGCGCTACATGCCGGCGTTGGCTTACAGGTCTTCCGTACGCGGCACGACGTACGGTGCCCGGTATTCCCTCGTCAGGAACTTGTTGGCTTCCGCCGCGCGGGGGCCGCTGAATTCTTCCGTTCCCGCGAGTGTCAGTTTCGGGCCGAGCGTGATCTTGGTCGAGTCCGGGGAGACCTTGTTTTCCAGCAGGTGCTGTTGGAACCGGTCCAGTGTTTCGAGTGCCTCCTTGTCGCCCGCGAGACTCGTGGCGATCTCCGTGGCGGACTTCGGCGCACCGAGGCGATACGAAATGTTGCCGACGTGGCAGAGGGCGCTGGAGAGGTGGCCGTCTAGGATGTCGGCATTCAGTTCTTCATGCTTGCGGCTGCGGACCGCCTGCACGAAGTTCGCG
>JANMLE010000818.1:0-1442 GCA_031372385.1 Planctomycetota bacterium
TCGTCGGACCAGGCGAGCGGTGCCAGGCCGTAATGCAGGGTCTCGGGATCGGACTCGACGATCGACAGGAACAACGGCGTGGCCGCGCGATAGTTTCCGTCCCACAGGGCGCACCGGACCAGTTGAGCCAGAATCTCGCGCCGCACCCACGTTCGATCCTCTTCCTTGAGGGCCAGCGTCAGTTCGACTTTGGCTTCAGCCGGCTTCGCGTTCGCGAGCAGTCGCCGGCCTTTTTCGTGGCGCGGGGTGTAAGCGGTCTGAACTTCGACCACTTCCTGCCGGGGATATCGTCGCGGCACTTCGCCCGCCCGCACCTGCAGGATGACTTCGCGGCCGGTGTAGTCCTCAATCAGACCCGAGATCGGAAAGCGGCTGCCCCCCGGTTGCTGAATGATGACCCGGTCTTGGGCGAAGACTGCGAAGCTCGCGAAGGAGCAGGCGGCCCATTGAAACACGCCGATCGCAAACGCCACGAGCGAACAGCGGACAAGCCATCGGCCCGTCTGCCCGTCATCAATTTGCAATTTGCAATTTTCAATTTTCAATTTGCAATGTCATCCGTCTTACGGCGATTTGAACCGCGTGACATCGTGATAGCGGTAGGTGCCGCCGTTCTGACGGGCCAGCTTTCGCAGGAAGTTGCCGGTGTCGACTTCCAGCTCGGGCCCCTGTCCAAACTCGATCGAGTGAATCCGGACCCGGCCGCCGTTGAGCGTTTTGATCTTCTCCAGATCCCGCGGCCACAGCGGCGGTTCGAGGGCATCGGTCAGGAAGAAGATCACGTCGGGATTCATCCGCAACGCCATCTCCAACGGCGGCAGATGATCGGTGCCGGAGCCCGGCTGAATCCCCGAGATCTTTTGCCGGGCCAGCGTTTTGTTCAGATCACTGGCGACGGCCAGCGTCGGCTTGGATTCGTCCTGCAGCTTCACCACATGCGGCTTGTCGTCATAGAAGATGATCAGGAACTGCTGGCGTTCATCCAGCGCCTGCAGGCTCGACATCAACGCCCCCTTGGCGACCTGCATCGCGTTATGGCTGGTCATGCTGCCCGAGGCATCGATGACGAACACCACTTTCAGCCCCTCGTCGCGCGCCCCCATGAAGGCCGCTCCGGGTGTGCCGCCGCGCGTTCCACCGGCGGGCGTACGGCTCCCCCCCTGTGACTTCACCGGATCGCGCGGGTCCATCACCGCGGCTCCCACCGGCAGGTTGATTCCGACACCAATCTGCGGCAGGGCGTCCGTCTTGGGGAGGACCACTTCGGCCGGCGGTTTGTCGCTGGTGGCTTGAGTCGGCGCGAACTGATCGCTGGCGGCGACCGAATCCACCGGCGTCTCGCTGGGCGCGGCATCGTTGGGCTCCGCGACCTGCGGGTCTTCGCGATCCCCTTCCCGCTCGACAAAGATCCCCACTTCCCGAGTCGGCTCATCCGAATTGCC
>JANMLE010000838.1:0-6369 GCA_031372385.1 Planctomycetota bacterium
GATTCATTTCGGCGTCGACGGGCGAAACAATGGAAGCTAATGGAATATTAGTTCCACATGTTATAGCAGAAGCAGCATTTGACGCTGAAAATGGCTCACATATCGGAACTGCGGCATGAAAAAGACTCCCGACCCCCTCGCGTGGGTGGCCGTTCGGGCAGTCTCTGAGGGGGTGGATCCTACAGCGCCGTCCCTTCCGACGCGCTGTCCGGTTGATCGGAATCGACTGGCCGCTGGAGGTCGATTGGCCGGTCGAGCGGAAAGCTTTTTGGGGTCGAGTGCCGGGTCGTTGGCCGGGCGGGTTTCGGTGCCTCTGGGACTGGCGGATGCCAGGCCGGTGATGCGGGGGACCGGCAAACTGGGGACTGGTCCATTTAACGGCGGTCGTCGTCAATAATGGCCCCCTCCCCTTTGCCGCTCTCCCCTTCAAGACGGGCTCCTAGAACGCGCTGGCCGAAGTCGACTGCGATGCCCATACGGTGGCCCACGCTGCGGATTACCACGACTGGCTCCCGGGACTCTCGGGAGTGGAAAATGCACAGAGTCACTCATTGACCTTCCCGTTGTGCGAGGGTTACTCTCATCCGCGAACCAGGCCACCAGTCAATGTGAACAGAACCTTCGGTTTGACCGCGTTCTGATGCGTTATCCCAACAGGCCCCTCAACTCTTGGAAGGATCACCCCATGTTGCTCTCCGCGTCCGTGTTGCACCGGTTTTTTGAACGCGTCTGTACCAAGCTGAGCCGTCGTCACGGCGGAGCCAGACAAAGTCGGGGGGTTGCCCATCGGCCGTATTGGGTGGTTCAAATTGCCGAGCGACTGGAAGACCGGAAGCTGCTGTCCGCCATGGTCGGAGCCACCTTGGAGAATTACGCCGCCGGCGCGACGGCCGTGATCAATGCCACCGACTTCGCCGTGGGTGAGACGGTCGAATTCGAAGTCGATCACATCGACGGTGAGGGCGGGGTGATCGAAACGGGAGGCGCGGAACACGACCCTTGGCAAGTCGTCGACGGCAGCGAAAACGACCTGGACGGCGTCGCCGACGGCCACATCAAAACCACTTGGTATCTCAACCCCGATGACTCGGCGGGAGCCACGTTCCGGCTGACCGCCACCGGCCTGACCTCCGGGGCAACCGCGACCGATATGTTCACGGGTGCGGCCTCTTTAATCACCAACATCAGCCCGAACTCGGGGCCAGCGGCAGGCGGGCAGCCGGTGACGATCACGGGCGGCTTCAGCGCTTTCAATACCTACGCCGTGACCTTCGGCTCCGGCCCGTCGGCGGTGACGGTTGCCGCGACGCTCGTCGTACCGGAAGAGGGCGCGAACTACCTCACGGCGATCACTCCGGCACACGCGTGGGGAATCGTCGATGTCACGGTGACTACCATGCCCAGCGAGGGCGCGCCCTTCTCTGCCTCGCTGATCGGCGGCTATACCTACGAAGAGGGCAACAGGCCGCCGACGGGAACGGTGGATAATCCGTCTGTGTCAGGTGCGGCACCCACCAATACAGGATCGTTTTTCGACGCGGAGGGCGATACCGTCACACTGAGTGCCTCGTTGGGCGCCGTCACCAAGATCGTCGAGGGCGAGATCGAGAGCCAACGACTGTGGAGTTGGTCGATCAACCCAGAGGACATCCCGGCCGTATCAACCCTCGTGACCATTTACGGTGACGATGATGGCGACGGTCCCGATGCCCCCGTGGCCATCACCACATTCTGGCTGAGAGTGGACAACGCGGCACCGACGATCACCAGTTCGGTTGTCGGGCTGGATGGCTGCGGCGCGATTGTCACCGGCAGTATCACCATCACGGATCCCGGGGTCGATTCGCACACGGTGCTGATCAACTGGGGTGACGGCAGCGACCCGGACGGGGACTCGGTGGTGGGTGAGACGTTCGTCATCGGGCAAAGCGAGTCGACCGGCGAGACTTCGTTCAGCTTGGCCGGTTTGCACACCTACACCGCCTTCGGCGCGCACACCATTACCGCGAAGGTGACAGATTCCTACGGTGCCAGTTCTTCCACGGTGCCGTTGGGCTCGGTGACAGTCGGGGCCACGGCGTCCGTGACGTATGACCCCGTCTGGGGCATCACCCTGGACATCCACGGTACGGATCTGGCCGATCATATCACGGTGAACCAGACCGGCGGCGGTTCGCAAATCAAGGTCCACTCGGACTCCGGGCCGGACATGGTCTTTTCGGCCGGACCCTACACCATCGTCAGTCCAACCGGGCCCAACAACACTTTTGAAACTCATACCGGCAACATCGCCAAAATCCGCATGCACCTGTGCGACGGCGACGATCAGGCCACGATCTCGAGCGGTGTGGATATCGGTGCCATCATCTTCGGTGAGGGGGGCAACGACCACATCAACGCCGGCAAAGCCAATGCGATCATCCTCGGCGGCGACGGCGATGACGACCTCGTCGGCGGCGCGGGCATCGATGTGCTCATCGGCGGCAACGGGGCCGACCGCATCGTGGGCAGCGCCGGTGACGACCTCCTGATCGCCGGCTACACGTCCTACGACAATGACGCCGACGGGAACGACGCCGTCAACCAACAGGCCCTGAAGGCGATCCTGAGTGTCTGGAACACCATCGACAGTTACGTGAACCGGGTGGTGGCGGTCCAGAACACGAATGCCCCGTACAACCTGCTCGTCGATACCGCGACCACCGGCACCGGCAACCGGGAGCAGACGGTGTTCTCGGACAACGACGAGGACAAGCTGACCGGCAGTGCCGACTACGACTTGTTCTTCGCCAATCTCGTCGCGGATGACGACGTTGCCACCGTGCTGGACAAGATCACCGACTTGAACAGCAAGCTGCATGAGACCGGTTTGGACATCGATTGGGCCTGACAGCCTGTTGAAAATCGTAGCTTGGACGCCTCGTCCGAGCGAAAACCAACTGGAAACGGACGGACGGGGCGTCCATCCTACGGATTTTCAACAGGCTGCTACATGGCCTGCCGATTGTGCGCGGGGGGGGAAGGCAATCGGCGACAATTGACAGCGTTCGTCAAAGCGTACGGGGGACGGCCGACAGCACTGCCGCGGCTGAAGTGCTCATCGGAATCGAAGACTCGGTCGGCGGCGTCATGGCCGAAATCAACTCGGCCTGTCACGCGCTCATCGCGGATGTTGCCGCCGCTGATCGGGCGGAAGCGACCGCCGCACAGGCTCAAGCCACCGCCACGCAGGGCGCCGTGCATCAGATCGGTCAGTCGGTGAAGTACGAAGAGACCGCCGAAGCCGATCTCGAATTGTGCCACTGCTTGGCCGCCTTGGAACAAGCAGTGCCATTGGTGTGTGAGTAACAACCGCAGTGTGTCCCTCGGAGTCACTGCTTTCGGTCGGCGTCAAAGCGCACTTCAAGACCAGCGACTGTTCCGCCGACCGAGTGCGGTGGCACGCAGCCGCGCAATGTTCACTCAACCGGAGTTGGTTCGCCGTGACAGCCGCGTGCCGCCTCCGTCTGTGACCGCGTGCGACGCGTCGTCCCAGGTGTTTCGAGTGAGCGTGAATTCGTCACAGTGCCGTCCCCTCAGACGCGCTGTCCGGTTGATTGGGATCGACGGGCCGCGAGGGTTCGGATTCCAACCGCTTGGGTTGCCAGTGGAGATCGATTGGCCGGTCGAGCGGAAAGTTCTTGGGGTCGAGCGCCGGATCGTTTGGCGGGCGGGTCTCCGCGTTCCTGGGTTTGGCGGAGGCCAGGCCGGTGATGCGGATTTGTCGGGACCAGGCCGCGGCTCGTTCGCCGAAGACGCGGCGCAGTTCGGCCTCGGCGATGTCGCGGGAGGGGCCGTGGGGCAGACGACGCCAGATGCTGCGCGCCGCTTCCAACAACTCCTCGTCGGCCGGGTTGTGCGACAAGCCCTCGATCAGCAGAGTCCAGGCCGCGTGCGGTTCCCCCTCGATCATCCGGTGGTCGGCCAGGCGCAGCCAGACGCCGGTCAATGACGGGTCCGCCTCGATGGCCCGCTTGAGCAACGGCTCGCGCTCCGCGGGGGCGACGCGCTCGCGGACGGTCAGATACCACAGATACCGGCCGTTGTGAAACGGATGCGCGGCGACCCAGACGGCGGGAATCAACGCCAGGTGAGCCATCACGAAACCGGCCCGCACGGAACGGGGATGTGACCACGATCCGCAGCACGACCACGCCGCCACCCAGCCATAGACGATTCCACTGATGTGGGCCTCGTTGGCGATCGGAAGCACGTCCAGGGCGGTGGCGGGAATTCCCAGCAACAGCAGGCCGAGGACCAACTGGATCGACTCGTTGGGAATGTCGTCCTCGCGCGGATCGATCTTTTGCAGCACCATCAACGCGCCGAGCATCGCACAGATCGAGCCCGAGAAACCGATGGACGAGTTGCCGATGAGCAACTCGATCAGCGGAGTGACCACGGTCGTTGGCAGCAGAAACAGGGCCAACCGCAGACTCCCCCACCGCCGTTCCAACCGCCGCCCCAGACTCCACGCCGACAAACAGTTCACGAGCAGATGCAGGGCGTTCACGTGATGAAAGGAGTTGATTGGGATCCGCCACCACTGTCCATCCCACAGGTCGAACGGCCCGGACAGTTGGCGATGAATCGCCTCGGGCGGACCTTCGCGGGCCGGGAACTGCAATGTCAACACGGCACCCCATTGCCGCTGCGCATCGAGGAACCGCATCTCGTCCAGGGTCTGGATCTGACAGACCACAAACAGGGCCGCACAGACGATGAGGCATTCGGCGGTGACCGGAGCGGTACGGAGCGGACTCACGCGAATTGTTCCCAGGGAAAAACACCGGCGGGTTGACGAAGCGGCAGTATACCCGCTTGACGAGTCGCGCAGCCCAAAGTGAGGCGTTTTCGTTGAACCGCAACGCCAACGGCGTGCGCGCGGATGGGAGCGAACGGTTGATCACGCGCACGCCGTTGGCGTTGCGGTCAAACACCTCGCTCATGGCCGTGTGAGGCATCGCGTCGCGCGGCAGAGCGTCGGCACAAAGTTCACCGTGCGCCTGTTGAAGGGTCGGGATTCGCGCACCTGTTCGGTTTGTCTATACCACCCGGACGACAACGAGTTCCGCCCGGCCGCGCCGACGTGGCTGGCGTGACGATTGCCGGTGTGGTGTTCGCCTACTTGAGCCATTTGCCGTGACTGTTGGAATCTCTCTGCGCCGTGTCCCGTGGTCGGTCGTGCTCTGCGTGACGGCACTGGTCGCGCTCGGGCTGTCCGGCATCCGGCGCGCCGACTATTTCAACGACGGGCCCGACCTGTTCTCGAAGCAGGTCACGTGGATCCTGTTCGCGCTGCCGGCGCTGCTGGCCGCGCTCTGCATTCCGTACCGGACGTGGAAGCCGGTCAGTTACCTGCTGTTCGGGTGCTCGCTACCGCTGCTGATCGTCGTGCTGTTCATGGCGCGGCGCGGCGGGGCGCGGTGCTGGATCCCGCTCGGCTTCTTCGATCTGCAACCGTCCGAGATCGTGAAGCTGACGTTCATCCTGGCGCTGGCCCAATACCTGATGTACCGTGAGAATCATCGCCGTCTGGCGGGTTTGGTCACTCCGTTCCTGATCACCGCGGTGCCGCTGGTCCTGATCCTGATCGAGCCCGACCTGGGTTCGGCGATGCTGTTTGTTCCGGTCCTGTTTGCGATGCTGTTCGCGGCCGGCGCCCGGCCGCGCCACCTGGCCTGCGTGGTCCTGTTGGGAGTGGCTCTCAGTCCGTTGTTCTGGACCAAGATGAGCGCCGAACAAAAGTCGCGCGTCGTGGCCCTGTTCACGCAGGTCGACGGCGGGCCGAACCCGAACGGGGATCGCTGGCATCAGCACCAGTCGAAGCTGGTGATCGCGCTGGGCGGCCCGCTGGGGAGTGAAGTCTCGGGCCGGCTGTTGGAGGACGAGGCGTACCGGCTGTTCGCCGCGCAGACGGACTTTGTCTTCTGCATGGTGGCCGAACGCTGGGGGCTGGTGGGTGGCGCGCTGACGCTGGCCATCTACCTGATCCTGTTCGCCCGCGGATTGATGATCGCGAACGCGACGCGCGAGCCGTTCGGCCGGTTGGTCGCAGTCGGCATCGTAGCGCTTCTCGCCACCCAAACGGTGATCAACACGGGCATGACGGTCGGTTTGTTGCCGGTCGTCGGGATCACGCTGCCACTGATGAGCTACGGCGGATCGAGCCTGCTGATGACGGCCGTCGCCCTGGGCCTGCTGATGAACGTCGGCATGCGACCCGGCTACGAAATGACGCCCGATCCATTTCGCTTCGAGTGAACTTGGGCGCGGCCGCTGGACACGGCTTGGGAGCGATCGCGAAAGCAACTCGCGGAATAACCGGCC
>JANMLE010000852.1:0-1915 GCA_031372385.1 Planctomycetota bacterium
ACGATGTCGTCCAATTCGTTGTACCGGTTGCGCAGCCGCTCGTCTTCCAGCAGGTTGTCACCGAGTGCCGCAAACGGGCCGGCGGTGAGAAATCCGGTGGCCGCAACGGCCGCGGGATTCTCCGGCTCATAGTCGTTTCCGGCGAGTTGCCAGCGGACGAACTGGTCGAACGGCATGTCGTCGTTCAGCGCGCGGATCACGAAGTCGCGGTAGAGATACGCGAGCGGGCGGTCCCGATCCGTCTCCTGACCGTCGCTGTCGGCGTAGCGGGCGACGTCGAGCCAGTGCCGTCCCCAGCGTTCGCCGTAGTGCGGGCTTTGCAGCAGCCGGTCGATCAGACTCTCAGTCGCTGCATTGGGATTGAGTTCGGCTGCGGCGGCGAACGACTGAACCTCTTCCGGCGTCGGTGGCAGTCCCATCACGTCGAAGGCCATGCGCCGGATCAGCGTCCGTGGCGAGGCAGGGGATGCGGGTGACAGATTCGCGGCCTCCAGCGCCGCGAGAACGAAGTGGTCGATGGGCGAGCGAACCCACTCGGCATTGCGAACCGTGGGAATTGGTACGGGTCTCAGAGGCTGAAAGGCCCAGTGCTTTCCCGCCTGTTCCGTGCGCGGATCGAGCACGTCGGCACCGGCCGGCCACTCGGCTCCCTGATCGATCCACGCGCGCAAGATCCCGATCTGTCCGGCGGTGAGTCGCTCTCCTTCGGGGGGCATGACTTCCACTTTGGCGACCGCGGCGACCATCTGAACCAGCCGGCTGCCCGCGCTGTTCTTTGGCACGATCACCGGGCCGCTCTTGCCACCCGCCATCGCGAGCCGTTTGACGCCGAGGTTCAGCCCGCCCTCTTCGTTCCCTTGCGCGTGACATTCGAAGCATCGCTGCCGCAGGATCGGCTGTACGTCTTTGACGAAGTCCACCGGCCGGTTGACCGACGGTGGCAACTGGGCGGCATCGTCCACGGTCGCCTGCTCCGGTTTCTCGGCCGGTGTCGCGAGCCCGGCGCGGCACAGCAGACAAATCGCGGCCAGCACGGTCGTTTGATATCTCACGGCGTTCGCACCTCCACGCAGCTTCACTGTCGCCACCAAGCAGGGTCTGTCGCGAGAGCATAGCTCTTCACGCACAAAATCTACCACTCGTCAGAATGCGCCGCCGTCATCGGAATAGCCCGGCGGGATGTTGTCGCTGCGAAAGCGTTCTTCGGTCCAGGGGTCGCCGTGCATGTGGTAGCCCCCCTGTTCCCAATAGCCGGCGCGGTCGTGTTCGACCAGTTCGATCCCGCAGATCCACTTCGCGCTCTTCCACGCATACAGTTGCGGAACCAGGCCGCGCACCGGGCCGCCGTGCTCCAGGGAAATAGGCACGCCATCGTGAAGGTCGGCCAGCAGGCAGTCCTCTTGCAGGAAGTCCGCCAGCGGAAGGTTCGTGGTCCAGCCGTTGTCGTAGCCGTGGCAGACAACGAATCGGGCGGCGGGCTGGATGCCGGCGCGGTCGAGCAGTTCGCGCGTGCTGACCCCCTCCCAGACGTTGCCGAGTCGCGACCATTTCGTCACGCAGTGAAAGTCCGAAAAGACTTTCACGCGCGGCAGCGTCTGGAATTCGGCGAGCGTGAACGTGAGCGGCGTGTCGACCAGGCCGAAGATCTTCAGTTGCCAGTTGTCGAGGTTGACGAGCGGCGGACCGAAGGCGTCGAGCACCGGCCATTTTCGCGTGCGCGACTGGCCCGGCGGGATGCGGTTGTCGCGGCGGGTGTCCGGGCTGATGACGATCCCCAGTTCGATGTGATCGGGAGCGATGGGTTCCAAGTGCTGGTACTTGGGATCCTCGTGAACGAGCATGGCGGATGCCTTCGAGTATGGGGAATCACTGCGTTCCGGCGTGAAGAAGTCGCAGTGGACCGATGCAATGAATT
>JANMLE010000874.1:0-3338 GCA_031372385.1 Planctomycetota bacterium
CCCGCCAGGCTGACGAAGACCGTCCCGGTCTGCGGCAGTTTGGTTCCGGCGGCGATCTGACTCTTGGCAAATGCGGTGGGAAAGTCGTCCGAGATCCCCATCACTTCACCCGTCGACTTCATCTCGGGACCGAGAATGATGTCGACACCCACGAAGCGGTTGAACGGGAACACGCTTTCCTTCACCGAGGTGTACGTCGGCACCACTTCTTGTGTGACTCCCTGTTCCGCCAGAGACACTCCGGCCATGATCTTCGCCGCGATCTTCGGCAGCGGAACATTGGTCGCCTTGGACACGAACGGCGACGTCCGGCTGGCGCGCGGATTGACTTCCAGAACGTAGACCAAGTGGTCGCCGTCGGTCTGTTTGACGGCGAACTGGATGTTCATCAGTCCGCGGACCTGCAACGCCTTGGCCAGTAAATACGTCGCCTGTTTGATCTCTTCGACGACGCTGTCGGGCAGGTTGTACGGCGGCAGCACGCAGGCCGAATCGCCCGAGTGAACGCCCGCCTCTTCGATGTGCTCCATCACGCCGCCGACCAGTGTCAGCACGCCGTCCGACAGCGCGTCGACATCGACTTCGACCGCGTCTTCCAAGAACTTGTCGACGAGGATCGGACGATCTGGCGACGCATTCACCGCCTCGGTCATGTAGCGCGTGATCGTGGCGTCGTCATAACAGATCTCCATCGCCCGGCCGCCGAGCACGTAGCTGGGACGGACCAGCACGGGATAGCCGATTTCATTGGCGATCCGGCGGGCGCCATGCGCGTCGGTGGCCATGCCGTTGGGTGGCTGCCGCAGACCCAGGCGATCGAGGATTTCCTGGAACCGCTTGCGGTCCTCGGCGGCGTCGATCATGTCCGGGCTGGTCCCGATGATGTTGACGCCGGCGGCTTCGAGTCCGCGCGCCAGATTGAGCGGCGTCTGTCCGCCGAACTGCACGATGACTCCGTCCGGTTGCATGCGGTCGCACACGTTGAGCACGTCTTCGGTGGTGAGCGGTTCGAAGAACAGCAGGTCGGACGTGTCGTAGTCGGTCGAGACCGTTTCCGGGTTGGAGTTGATCATGATGCTCTCGATGCCCAGCTCGCGCAGGGCGAACGAAGCCTGACAGCAGCAGTAGTCGAATTCGATCCCCTGTCCGATGCGGTTGGGGCCGCCCCCCAGGATGATGATCCGTTTTCGATCGCCCTTGGGCGGCGTTTCATCCTCGGACTCGTATGTCGAATAGAAGTACGGTGTGTAGGCTTCGAATTCGGCCGCGCAGGTGTCGACTTGCTTGAATGTCGCCACGATGCCGAGTGACTTCCGGTGGCTGCGGATGTCGATCTCCGTTGAGTCCCACCAGAAGGCGAGTTGCCGGTCTGAGTATCCATGACGCTTGGCCTGCCAGATCAGATCGCGCGGCACATCTTCCAACCGGCGAACTTGGCGGATTTCCCCTTCAAACGTCACCAACTGCTGCAACTGTTCCAAGAACCACGGGTCGATGTTCGTCAGTTCGTGGATATGCTCGATCGACATCCCCGCCTTCATGGCATAGCGGATGTAGAAGATGCGGTGTTCGTTCGGCTTGGCCAGCTTGCTTTCGATCTCATCGCGGCTCGGCTGCTGCGGCGTGCCCCACAGATCCTTCTTGCCGGCACCCAGACCAAAGTGGCCGATTTCCAAGCCGCGCAGCGCCTTTTGCATCGACTCCTTAAACGTGCGGCCGATGGCCATCGTTTCGCCGACGGACTTCATCTGCACGGTTAGTTCGGAATCGGCCTCGGGGAATTTCTCAAACGTCCATCGCGGGATCTTGGTCACCACGTAGTCGATCGTCGGCTCGAAGCAGGCCAGCGTCTCGCGGGTGATGTCGTTGGGAATCTCGTCGAGCCGATAGCCAACCGCCAACTTCGCCGCGATCTTGGCGATGGGAAATCCAGTCGCCTTGGAAGCCAGCGCACTGGACCGGCTGACGCGCGGGTTCATTTCCACCACCACCATCCGGCCGGTTTTCGGGTCGATGGCGAACTGCACATTCGAACCGCCGGTTTCCACGCCGATCTCGCGCATGCACGCGATCGTCGCGTCGCGCATGCGCTGGTATTCCTTGTCGGTCAGCGTCTGGGCGGGCGCGACCGTGATCGAGTCGCCCGTGTGGACCCCCATCGGATCGAAGTTTTCAATCGCACAGATGATGACGACGTTGTCAGCCGTGTCGCGCATCACCTCCATCTCGAATTCTTTCCACCCGATAATACTCTCGTCGAGCAGCACCTCGTGGACAGGGGAGAGTTCCAGTCCCTTGCGGACCTTTTCCTCGAATTCCTCGCGGTTGTAGGCGATGCCGCCGCCAACTCCGCCAAGGGTGAAGCTGGCGCGGATGATTATCGGCAGGCCGATGTCCTCCAGAGCCCGGCGTGCCTCGTCCATGTTGTGGACGATGCGGCTCTCGCAGACTTCCAAGCCGATCTTGATCATCGCCTGCTTGAAAGTATCGCGTTCTTCCGCCTTGGCGATGACGCTCGGCTTGGCTCCGATCATTTCAACGCCGAATTTCTCCAGCACGCCATGCCGGGCCAGATCCATGCCGACATTCAGCGCGGTCTGGCCGCCGAGTGTCGGCAGCAGCGCATCGGGTCGCTCGACCTCGATGATCTTCGCCACGTATTCCCAGGTGATCGGTTCGATGTACGTCCGATCCGCCATCTGCGGATCGGTCATGATCGTCGCCGGGTTGGAATTGACCAGCACGACCTCGTAGCCCTCTTCACGGAGGGCTTTGCAGGCTTGCGTGCCGGAATAGTCGAACTCACAGGCCTGACCGATGACGATCGGACCGGAGCCAATGATCAGAATTTTGTGGAGGTCGTCGCGACGCGGCACGGCAGCAGTCCTTGCGGCGGAGCGGGGAAGGAAAAAACAGAACGAATCGGCAACCGTTGCTCCCACCGGGCCAATTCGCGCAAAAAGCACCCGAGGGTAACATGCCGCGCTCCAGATTCAAGGAAGACAGCAAACTCATCCGGGGTCAGGGTGTGGCAAGGTTTCCTGGTGGGAGCAGCCGGAACGCGCTCGCGTCCGGTTCTGGTTCGGGTCGCACTTCCGAACCGGGGCTGGCGCCCTGCGGCTGATGGAGTTGCCCGAAAGGCTTGCCGAAGTTTACGGCTCATTGGCCGAGGCACTCGGCGGCGACCGCGATCCGCGAGCGGAGTGATTTGATCGGCTTGAACCATCGACACCAGTCCCGCGGGATGGACTCAGAGGCTGTCCGAAAAGTCGCCGTCGCGAGGGGGTCGGGAGTCTTTTTCATGCCGCAATGCCGAGATGTGGGCCATTTTCAGCGAC
>JANMLE010000879.1:0-5131 GCA_031372385.1 Planctomycetota bacterium
CATCACCCCGGAAACCCCCGAGCCAATGCCGATCCCGTTGAACAGGGTCGGCAACCGGATTAAGTTCACCGTGCCCGGGTTTCTGGTGTACGGAGTCGTGCGACTGCGGTAAGGCCGTCCGCAGGAAAACAACTCCCAACGCCGTGGGACGAGAAGCCGTTCCCATCACCGCCACCGTGAGGATCTGCGAACGGTTCCGCGACGGTGGGGAATCGACTCTCGCGATCTCACCAACGGCCCGTCTCCATTGTCCCAGCGATCCCGATTCGTCACTCGACCCGCGTCGCTGTCACCCCGGTGCCGTTGACGATTGTTCGTAGCTGAATTCGCAAGAATTCAGTGGTTTCAACACTCGACGGATGTTGGGAGTCGTCCTCCGCGATCTGAATTCTTGCGAATTCAGCTACAGCAAGAGGGTCAACAGCGTTGGATGCCACGCTGTCCAACCTGCGCCAAGACATCCTATTTGTCGGGAACCGCGGACGGGATCACCGGTGCCAGCACCCGCGAGGCGTTGGTCTTGTTCACGTGCAGGGAGTTTCTCGCCGTCACGGTGTTGGCTGGGAAGTCGATCGTCAGGGCTTCATCGGTGTTGGGGTTTGGTTCGTAGAACGGGGCTCCCGTGCTGGCCACCGTGACCCGGATGCGATGTCCCTTGTTGAAGACTTGGCTGAGCCACCCGACGTCGAAGGCGACCTTGTAGACTTCGCCCGGCCGCATGAAGACCTCGCGCTCATACCCGTCGCGGTATCGGGCGCGGCGGACGTAGTCCATGATCAGGATCGACCGGCCGTCCGGATACACGTCGCTGACACGCACGATGAAGTCGGTGTCACTGGCGTCCGACGAGACGTACAACTCCGCCTGAACCTTGCCCGTCCATTCAACCGGTTCTGTCAGCACGGCGGTGGTGAACGTGCGCACTTCGGGATGCGATTCGAACTCGCGCGCGTCCTTCGCGCCAGGAAAGGCGATGGTCGGGATCGGCGCGGGACGCAGGGGATCGGCCCGCCAGGTGACAGTGGCGTCGGCCGATTCGGGCGTCTTGGTGCTCAGAGTCTTGTCGGGATGCAGATGGTAGGGCGTCGGCTTCGCGGCGATGGGCCAGTCGGTGGCCGTGCGCCATTCGTTGCCCGGCGCGACGGCTTCGCCGACGGCGCCCATCACGTAATAGCGGACCGTCGGCTCCTTCATCACACCGTTGTCGATCCCCTTCAAGTGGTGATCGAACCAGCGCAGCATGTGGGCGTCCAGCGCGAATTTGGCGTTCTCGGGATACTCCATCTCGTTCGACTTGTTCGTCTCCTTGAACCGGCCGTGCAGCCACGGGCCGATCAGCAGTTGCTGGGTGCCGATCGAATTCGGTCCGCCGCGATGCTGGCGTCCGACGAAGCTGTCGACCGAGCCGACGCACATGAAGTCGTACCAGCTTCCGACCGTGAAGCAGGGGACGTTCATCTTGTCGAAGAAGCGGGTGCAGTCCTCGTCGGCCCAGTAGCTGTCGTAGTTCGGATGCTGAAACCACTCGGCCATCAGTTCGCGGTTGTGTGCGGGGACTCGGGCGACCTTGTCCATCGTTTTGAATCGTTCGGGCCGCGTGATGCCCCCGATGCGATAGCCTTCGTGAAACAAGCTCAGTCCGGTGTCAATCATGTACTGCGCGGCCAGATGCGGCGGCTGCGTCACCGCGAGGAAGTTCTGCGCGAAGCCCGCCTGCGAGCTTCCGAACGTCCCGATCTTGCCCGTCGACCAACTTTGTTTGGCGAGCCATTCGACCAATTCATAGCCGTCCTTCTGTTCGCCCCAGGCCAAGTGTCGATAGCCGCGCCAGACCCCTTCCGACAACTGCGATCCCCGGAAGTTGGCGAGGACCGTCACATAGCCGCCGCCGGCCAGTTTGGCGAACGACTTTTTCGTGTTGGGATCGTTGGCGTTGGCGTACCGTTGTTCGAGAAGTACGGGCCACGGTCCGTTGCCGGGGGGCGTGTAGATGTAGGCCGACAGCTTCACTCCGTCGCGCATCGGAATCATTTCGTGCTTCTCCGTCACGCCGCCGAGATCCACCGGATCGGCCGCCTGAAGCGACCCCGTCCACAGAAACACGATCAGCAGACAGTCACTCAATCTCCGGTCCACGTTCATGGCGTTCCCCTGGTCAGAATCTCGCAACGTTTCCTCGCGTCGGGCAGGGCAGATGGTAATCATGGGGGCCGACTGAAGAAACACAGCAGGCGGGGACTCGAATGAGGCACGGCGGGTTTGGCTCCTTTGGATTGATCGTGTTCGTCGCGATCACCGCGCAGGCCGCGGATGATGTGCCGAACTTCGAGCACGACCTCGCTCCGCTGCTCAAGCGGCACTGCGTGAAATGCCACGGACCGCTCAAGCAGGAGGGAAAGCTGAACCTGGCAGTGCCGGGTCTGCTGGTGCGCGGCGGCAAGTCGGGGCCAGCCGTCGTTCCGCATGACGCCGGCGCGAGCCTGATCTGGCAGCGGGTCTCCGCGGACGAGATGCCGCCCGAGACACCGTTGTCCGCCGCTGAGAAATCGCTGCTCCAACGCTGGATCGTCGCCGGCACACCGGGCCTGAAACGCGAAACCGGCGCGGAGGACGCCGATCACTGGGCCTTTCGCAAGTTGAAGTTCGTCCAACCGCCACTGTTCCAATCGCCACTGGTTCAACAGCCGGTGGTCAACGATCGGAGTGCGAGTCACTCGCCGCTGGATGACTTTCTGATCGCGGACCTGCAACGAGACGGCTTGACGCTCTCGCCACAGACTGACCGGGCGACACTGATCCGTCGAATCAGCTTCGATCTGACCGGGCTGCCTCCCGAACCCGCAGCGATCATCGAGTTCCAAGCCGATCCACATCCCGATGCGTACGAGCGCATGGTCGACCGGCATCTGGCCTCGCCCCACTTCGGCGAACGGCTCGGCAAGGTGTGGCTCGACGCGGCGGGCTACGCTGACTCGAACGGTTACTTCAGCGCCGACAGCGACCGCCCGCTCGCCTATCGCTACCGCGACTACGTGATCCGCGCCATCAACGACGATCGTCCGTTCGACCAGTTCGTGCGCGAGCAGATTGCCGGCGATGAGATCGCCGGTGTCACCGCGAAAAACGGCGAGACGGCGGATCTCTCGACTGTCGCGGCGTTCGATCCGTCGCGCCGGATCGAATTGCTGGAGGCGACGCATTACCTGCGTTGCGGGCAGGACGGCTCGGGCGAGAGTGACGGCAATTCCGATGAAGTGCGCGTCGACCGGTACACCGTTTTGGAAACCGCCATGCAAAACGTCTCCACCGGCCTGCTCGGCCTGACGATCCAGTGCGCAAAGTGTCACGACCACAAGTTTGAACCGTTGACGCAGCGCGACTACTACCGCTTTCAAGCGGTCCTGATTCCAGCGTTCCCGCCCGAGCAATGGGTCAAACCGAACGACCGCTTCGTGTATGCCAGCCGGCCCGGCGAATTCGAAGGGTGGCAGGCTTCGGTCGCCACGGCCGACGCCGATATCAACCGGTTGTCGCACGAGATCACCGAATGGGTCAAGCAGCATCGGCCCCGCGGGAAGGTTCTGTTCTCCGATCCGTTCGATGCCAAACCGGAAGCACTGTCGATGAAGTGGAGCAACACCGCACCGGGCGATGACGCGCCGGGGGGAACGGCCGCGGTCAATCTGAATTCGCGGGACGCTCCGGGAGCGATCATCGTCGACGGTCGGCTGAACTTGTTCGAAGGCGGCCCCGGCGGAGACAAGTGGTTGTCAACGCGCGAATCCATTGACTGGACGCCCGACGTTGTCGGTGCCTCGATCCAGGTCACGTTTGATCTCGTCGATCATCACATCGGCCAATCGAAACCGGCCGAGCGCATCGGGTACTTTCTGGCGCTGCACGACTTCAACGACAACAGTCCAACACCGGGGGGAAACATCCTCGTCGACGGCCATCCGTCGTCCGGCACGGCGGTGTTTGTCGACTACCCCGGCACCGATTCCCGCCAAGTCGGAGTGCTCGGGACGACGGGATACGTCCCCGGTCGCAACTATGGCGTGAGGATTACCAACAAGGGGGACGGCAAGTTCCTGCTGCAACATCTGGTCGATTGGCAAGTCGAAGAAAAGACGATCACGCTCGCGGAGGCCGATCTGCCGAAGGGGGGATTCGGCTTTGAATTCTGCTGCGGGCGCAGCTTTGTGGTCGACAACGTGACGATCGAATCCTTCGCGCCGACAGATCCCGGTGATCCGTTGACCGAGTTCCTGAAACAACTCAAAGCCAAACGCCAAACGCTGGATGATGCTCAAAAACGCAAGGCGACTCTGGGAACATCGCGACCCGGCCGGATCGCCTGGACGACCGATGTCGCCGACCCGCCTCCCAAGGTGCATCTCCTGTTGCGTGGCAATTACAATTCGCCGGGCGACGAAGTTGAGCCGGGTGGATTTGCGTTTCTGGGGAATCGAGTCTCCCCACCCGCGCGACCTGAAGCCGTTCGACCGCGCGGCAGCGGACGCCGCCTGGAGTTCGTTGAGTGGATCACCGAGCCTCAGTCACACCGTTCGGCGTTACTGGCACGAGTCCATGTGAATCGACTGTGGCAGCATCACTTCGGCGGCGGGATCGTCGCGACGCCGGACAACTTCGGCCTGAGTGGTTCGCCGCCCTCGCATCCGGAACTGCTCGACTGGCTCGCCATGCAGTTTGTCCGGTCCGGTTGGAGCGCCAAGCAGGTCGCACGGCGGATCGTCCATTCATCGGCGTATCGCCAGGCGAGCGCCGCGGACGAGCGGCGCTTGAAGCTCGATCCCGATGCGCGGCGGTTGTCGCGGTTTCCGGTCCGCCGCTTGGACGCCGAAGCGATCCGCGATGCACTGCTGGCCGCTGCGGGTGATCTGGACGACCGGATGTATGGTCCGTACATCGCCACATCGAGAACGGGGTCGGGTGAGACGATCGTTCCCGAAGACAATCCGGGCTCGCGCCGGCGGTCGATCTATCTGCAACAGAAGCGCACGCAGATTCACAGCCTGTTGCAGGTGTTTGACGCGCCGAGCATCGTCTTCAACAGCACGCGCCGCCCCCGCTCGACCATGCCGCTGCAATCACTCAGCCTGTTGAACTC
>JANMLE010000880.1:0-1487 GCA_031372385.1 Planctomycetota bacterium
AGAACTCGGTGAATGACACCATGTTGTCGGCGTCGTTGAAGTGCTCGTTGTGGCTGGCGATCAGATAGTAGGAGCCCGGTTTGAGATCCGCCGGCGCGGGGAGTTGCTCGACTCGCTCACGAAAATCCGCGGTCGCCGGCAGATCGGCCGACCACGCCTTGACCGGCGGTTTGGCGAGCAGAGCCGCTCGCTGGTTCTGGTCGAGTTGCTCGGCCTGCCAGCGGTTTGATTTGACGAACTCTTCGAAATCGAAGGTGACTGCCCGGAGATAAACCTTCGTCACGTTGCGGTAGCGGACGTCGATCGTCGGCAGCGGCTTGTTCCAGACTCGCTCGGTGCTGACCTGTGACGAGCAGGCTTCAATCTGTTGGATCAGGTTGTAGCAGCGGCGTCCTCCGACGCTGTCGGGAAACCGGGCCAGCCCCTGTTGCGCGAGCTTGCGGGCCTCGACCCAATCATTCTCGCCATGCACGGCGGTCGCCCAATCGAACAGCGCCCGCGTCGAGATCTCATGATCGGCGAACTTGTCGGCAAAGCGTTTCAACGCCGCCTTGTACCGCGCGGTCTTTTCCTCACCGAACGCCTTGTTGTTGCCGAACTCCAGCCGCAGCAGATCGGCATCGAGCAGCGCCGCGCGGTCGTCATCCTTCTGGTGGAAGCGGATCAGATCCTGGAACAGCTTGATCGCCTTCAACGTCGGCGAGGTCTCATCGGTCGCTTCCGGGTTCCACGCGACGAACTCCGCGGCATCGGCGAAGATCGGGCTGCCCGCCTGAAGGTCGAAGGCGTCTTGCGCGCGGGCCGCAGCCTGTTCTCCGGCCGAATAGAACTGCAGCGCGTTGTGAGCCAGGAAGTCGTACAGCGTCGGCCGGTAGGTGTCGGGCGAGTTCCCCTTGTCGAGCAGGTCGTTGTACTCGGCGATCGGGATCTTCTTGAGGACGTCGGCGGAGGCCAGCCCCTTCTGAAACTGCTTGTCGATCTCCGCCAAGATCCGCGGCAGATCCCACGTCGTGAAATCGTCGCCGGGGGGAGCCGCCGTTTGAGACCGCTGCATGAATCGCCAGCGGTTCTGCTGGAAGTAATGCCAGTACCAATTCGCCAGGATCGCTTCCATCACCGGCTTCATCTCGGCGGGCGCCTTGTCGATCTCGGCCCGCAGACGGGTGACTTTTTCCTCAGGCTTGTTCCCCTGGATGTTCCCTTCCAAGCTGATCTTCCGGCCGATCGCCTTGACCGCCTCGGCATAGGCTTTGTCGCGCAGGGCCTGCTCGATGATCGGGTTGAGTTTCTCAATCGCCGTCTTCGGCAACCCCTTCTTGACCGCCTCCTCCACTTCGCTCCACAGACCATCCCGCGGCCCGGCATTGGCGATGGAAGTGATGGCGGCCAACAGGAACACAACAGCGAGGGGAAGTTGTCGAGGAATCAAGGGAGTCGTCCTTTCAGTGCGCGGGACATTTCAATGCGCAGTACGTTCACCAACGAGG
>JANMLE010000885.1:0-1820 GCA_031372385.1 Planctomycetota bacterium
CCCACGCCCGCAAGGCGATGGAAGACCGCCAGCAGAACACGTGACCGTGAAGAGCGGAGTAATCAAGTCGTAGGGTGCGTGAAGTCTTCGGCACGCACCGGTCAGAGGCCGCCTGATCCGAAGTCGGTGCGTTCCGAAGACTCCACGCACCCTACGACTCCGCTGTTGTTTTGCTCTTCAGCGTCAGCGCAATCCGACTGGTTGCAACGGGCACTTCGCTTCGACGAAACATTCGCGGCGGTCATCGGCCACGAAGTCGACCGTCACCGTGCGACGCCGTGACATCCCGCTCACGTCCACGACCGTCCCCAATCCATACCGGGGATGCCGGACCTGCATGCCGACGAGGAAGCTGCTGCGCAGTTCGACCGTCTCATTCGTGCCGGCCTGCAGCGCGGCGGCGGTGGTCAGCTTCAGTCCGTGTGCGGGTGAGATGCGCCGCGCATCAGACCGCGCGGACGGCTGCTTCCGAACTGATCCGGGCTCCGATCCACGCGCCGATTTGATCCCGTCCCGCGGGTTCGCGGCAGCGTCATCCCGGAACGTGTCCTCGGCGACATCTATGACATCGTCTGCTGCAACATCATCGGCCACAAAGTCGTCGTGGAATTCGTGCGACTCATCGTGTGACTCGTCAGGCGGGTCGTCGTGTGAGTCATCGTGCGGGCCGTCATGCATCTCGTCACCGAAGTGGAAATCATCGACCGCGGTCTGGTCGCGGCTGGACACGTTGAGTTCGCCGAGGAAATCGCTGGGGATGGTGCTCAGGCTGCGACCGTGCATCATCCGCCGCAGCGTGTGGGTCAGCACCAGCTTCTCTTCGGCGCGCGTGATGCCGACGAACAGCAGCCGACGTTCTTCTTCGAGTTGCCGCGGATCGTTCTCGCGCAACGACCGTTCGTGCGGAATGATGTTCTGTTCCACGGCGACGATGTAGACGACGGGGAACTCCAGCCCCTTGGCCGAGTGCAGTGTCATCAGCGTGACCGCGCCGGTCGCCACGTCGAGTGAATCCACATCCTGCGCGAGGCTGGCGGTCTCCAAGAATCCGCCGAGCGAATGTTCCTGTCCGTCTTCGGACTCCTGCTGGTCGTACTGACGGGCGGCGCTGACGAGTTCGTCGATGTTGGACAGCCGCTGCATGTCGGTCTCGTCCCGCGCGTCGGCGAATTGGCGTGCGTAGCCGGTGCGGTGCATGACGGCCCGCAACAATCCCTCAACCAATCCGACGGGGCCGTCGACAGCATCGCCACCATCGGCCTCTGATCCAACATCCGATCCGGCATTCGGAGTCGGCGACTCTTCGAAGAGTTCCGCGCCCTCTTCGTCGGCCGAGTCCCGCGGTTGATCGGAACCCGCCGTGGACTCGGCCAGTTCGTCGATGAGGTTGGCGAATGTCCGCAACTGCACGACCGCCTTCTTCGGCAGTTCGGGAACGCGCTCCGGATGGCGTGCGGCGTCGAGCAGACTGATGCCCGCGCGGTCCGCCCAGCGGACCAGCTTGTCGAGCGAACTCTTGCCGATGCCGCGGGCCGGCGTGTTGACCACCCGCAGGAACGCGACGCGGTCCTGCGGATTCTCGATCAACCGCAGATAGCCGAGCAGATCCTTGACTTCCATCCGCTCGAAAAACGCCACGCCCCCGGCGACCTGATGCGGAATCTTCTGCCGGGCCAGCGCGGTCTCCAGGGAACGCGACAATGAGTTGACCCGATAGAAGATCGCGAAGTCCTTCCATTGACGCTCGCCCGATTCGACCAGCGCCCGGATCTCGTTCGTGATCGCGTCGGCTTCCTCGTAGCCGTCGTTGAACAGCCGCA
>JANMLE010000891.1:0-1066 GCA_031372385.1 Planctomycetota bacterium
TTCAGGGTCACACGACCATTCAGCCCCCTCACCCTAACCCTCTCCCCCTAAGACGGGGGAGTGGGGACCGGAATGTGACCACCAATTAACGACTGCACCCATTCACGAACCACGCTTGCGAGTCCGAGTCCCCCTTCGTCACGTTGCACTTGGCACTGATCACTTCTCACTTTGCACTACTCCTCTTGGCTTCCATCATCGCAGCCCCTTCGCCTGGGCGCGGCTGACGAGGAACCGGACCAGCGCCTGTTCGTAGTTTTCGTCGACGCTGATGCGCTGATAGTCGACCGCCGATTCGAGCACGACCTGTTTGAGCTGCGCCAGGTACTGCTGCAACGCCTTGTCGTAGCGGTCGGCGATGTCGTTCGGCTCGGCGAAGATGGCCGGGCCACCCTCCATGTCCAGGAACCGCATCGGCCTGCGAAAGTTGAAGGCCAGCTCCAGCGGATCGAGCAGATGGAACACCGTCACATCGTGGTGCCGAAACCGCAGGTGCTGGAAGCAACTCCGCAACAGCTCCGGTTCGATGAACAGGTCCGACAGGATGATGATCAATGCGCGCTGCCGGATCGTCTCGGCCAGTTCGTGCAGGACGGTCGCGAGTTGTGTCTCACCCTTCGGCTGGGTCTGTTCGAGGATGTCGAGCACCTGTCTCAGATGGGCGGCGTTCCGTTTGGCGGGCAGGTTTCGCACGACCCCTTTCGCCACGCAGGCGACTCCGACCGCGTCCCCCTGCTGGCTGGCGAGGTAGCCGAGCGTCCCGGCGATCCGCCGTGCATACTCGATCTTCGAGACGCCCGTCGAACCGAAGCCCATCGAGCCGCTGGTGTCGACCACGAAACAGCAGCGCAGATTCGTGTCCGCCTCGAACTCCTTGACGTAGTAGCGATCAGACCGACCGTAGGCCCGCCAATCGAGACGGCGAAGATCATCGCCGGGGACGTACTTGCGGTACTCGGCGAACTCGACGCTCGAACCCCGGTGCGGACTGGCGTGCCGCCCGGATACGGACCCCTGCATTGGCCGTCTCGCAAACAACGGCAACCCCGCCAGCCGCGACAGAACG
>JANMLE010000902.1:0-1099 GCA_031372385.1 Planctomycetota bacterium
CTGGCGGATGAACTCGGCCGTGCCGATCAGTTCCTCCGGCGATGGCTGGCGGCCGACCGCTGTCAGGTAGCCGATGCGGACGGCGTCCTCGGGCGACTTGGCGGCGAGTGGTTGCAGCTTCGCGGCGAACTGGCGCGACGCCTCGCGGATTTGCGGGTTGTTCATCAACAGCAGGGCCTGCGGCGCGATCGTGGTTTGCGGTCGCTCGGCCACGGGGGTCGTTCCGTCCGGTCCGTCGAAAACGGTCATCGACGGCATCAGTTGGCTGCGCTTCACCGTGAAGTACAGGCTGCGGCGGCGATGGCCCTCGTCGAGCTTTCCCGGACCGTACAGTCGATCGTCGAGTTGATCGCTGACGGCCAGCACCGCGTCGCGAATCGCCTCGGCTTCCAGCCGGCGTCGCGGCCGATGCCAGAGCAGCTTGTTCTCGCGATCGACCGCGGCCCGTTGTTCGTCCACGTCACACGACTGCTGGTAGACGGAACTGGACACGATCACGCGATGCATCGACTTCAGATCCCAGCGATGCCGGACCAGTTCGGTCGCGAGGTAATCGAGCAGTTCGGGATGTGTCGGCAGTTCGCCGCGGATGCCGAAATCGGATGGCGTGGCGACGATCCCCTGGCCGAGATGATGCTGCCACAACCGGTTGACGATGACCCGCGCGAGCAGATTGCCGGCACCCGCCTCATGGTCCAGCAACCAGTTGGTGAGTGACGCCCGCTGGTACGACGTCCGCCATCCCGCCGGTGGGGGTGATTGGAACAACTGCGGTGCGTCGGCGTTGCTCATCAGCACCTGCAGAAAGCCCTGGCTGGCGACCGCCTCTTTGTTGTTGGGTTCGCCGCGCCGCAGAAAATGCGTCTCCTTCAGGAACTCGGATTCGGCCTGGGTGTGCAGCTTCACCGGGGGCAGACCCTCGGTCGCGACGAGCACCTTTTGAAGCATTGGCTTCGGGGCCTGGGCCGCATGCGCGGCGCGGCGTTCGTCGAGTTGTTTCCAACCGGCGTCCTGCGGCTTGAACCAGTCGAAGGCGAGCTTTTTTTCGTCAGCAGTCAGTTGATCGAACGGCTTCTTCAGCACGGCGAGAATCGCCTCG
>JANMLE010001199.1:0-1050 GCA_031372385.1 Planctomycetota bacterium
GATGACTTCGTCGCCGCTTCGCGTCACTTGACCAGCATCCGGTAGGGCATGACGGTCAGGACTCGTTCGCGGGCGAGGAGTTCGTAGATGTCCAGGCCCTTCAGGTGTGCGGCGACGTCCGGGGGCAGTTGCTTCAGGAACATGGCCGAGGTGGACTTCAGCGACGCGGCGCTGGGGTCGATGGGGCCGAATAGTTGTTCGAACGGGCTGACTGGCTTGGGGAGGTCGAGCCGTTCCAGCTTCTGGTCGGGATCGAGTCCCGCCGCTTTTTTCGCGTGGGCGATGGCGTCGGACAGCGTTCCCAGTTCGTCGACCAGACCGAGCTGCAACGCTTGGGCACCGGTGTAGACCCGGCCGCGGGCCATCTTTTCCAGCTTGTCGTAATCCATCTTGCGTCCGGCGGCGGCCTTCTTGGTGAACTGGCCGTAGATGTCGTTGAGCAGCTTCTGCATCGCGTCGCGTTCGGCGTCCGAGAACGGAGTGGTCATGCTGAGCACGCCGCTGTTCTTGCCGCGTTGGACGACGCTCGTGGTGATCCCGATCTTCTCGTAGAACTTTTCGAACGCCAGCTTGCCGCCGACGACACCGATCGAACCGGTCAGTGTGCCGGGTTCGGCGAAGATGCGGTCGGCGCCCATCGCGATGTAGTAGCCGCCGCTGGCGGCGACGTCACCCATGCTGACGATGAACGGCTTCTTGCCTGACAGGGTTTCCAGTTCGTGCCACATCAGGTCGCTGGCCAGGGCGCTGCCGCCGGGGCTGTCGACTCGCAGGACGACTGCCTTCACGGTGGTATCATCGCGCGCCTGCCGGATCGCCTTGATGATGGTGGTCGAGCCCATCGATTCGTCGCCGAAGAAGTCGGCCTTGCTGTTGCCGGACATGATCGGACCGACGGCGTTGATGATCGCGATCTTCGGCGCGGTCGACTTGCGCGTGGTGGGTTCGGCGCCCATCATCAGGTTCATCATCTTGGCCATGCCGGTGATGCCGCTGAAGTCGGTGTCGAGCTTCTTCTTGCCGTAGCCCTTGGCGAACTTGACCTCCGCG
>JANMLE010000960.1:0-2213 GCA_031372385.1 Planctomycetota bacterium
ACCACGCAGGCCGCCAATCCCGCCGCCCAGGCCGCCAATTGGACCGGCAGCGGCAGGCGGTCGCTCCTCGATTCGGCTCGGTTGAAAGTGGCTTCGGACATTCATCGACTCTTGGGAGGGCTACCGTAGTCCCGCCGCTCCGCCGGCGGGACGTGCTGACACTGCGCCCCCGCACGAGTCTTCGTTGCTTCCGCAGCGGCGGTCCCGTCGGCGGAGCGACGGGACTACGGTAATTCGTGTCGAGCGACGCAGCATGGTATTCCCGCCCGGGTGAAACAGAAACCAGCTCTCGTAATTCGCGGCGGGATTGTGATCGTTGAACTGTGCGACGACTGTTCGTAGTGACGACTGTTCCCGCGCGACGCGAAGCATCGCATTCAGTCGTCACTCGATCCGCGTCTGCCGTCCCGGACGGACGGTGATCTCGGACCCGTCGCACACGAATGCGGAACTGGGAGCGCTGCCGAGCACGCGGGCGAAGTCGTGGCCGTAGAGCGTCGCGACGTCACCGTCAAATCGGCTCTGCTCAGCCCGCCACACGCGCCACGAGGGATGTTCCACGCTGTATTCGAGGGTCGAGCCGTCGCGCTGTGCCGTGTAGCCCCAGTAGTGTTCGGTGATGAATTCGGCTTCCGATCCGGGCTCCAGCACTGACGGCTCGCCGCTGATCTGCGCAGACACCTCGTTCCACCGCCCGGCCCTTTTCCAGTAGTAGCCGACCGACCCGCGGAAGCCGTTCGCAGAGGCTGGCAGATCGATCGCGCTGCGCATCGGCAGCGTGACGTACTGTTCGTTGTAGACCCAGCGGGCGACCAGCGAGACCGCCATGCGCGGCACGATCTCTTTCACAAACACGACGCCGCGGTGCCACTCGCCGCCCGATTTGGACCGCACATAAAACCGCAGGTTGACCTCGTCGAAATTGACGTGAAACGGCACGCGCCACCCCTTCAACCGGGTCTCCAGAAAGCGGAACCCCACCAGGCTGACAAACGCCCTCCCGTTCCAGTAATCGAGCTCGGTCCCCGCCGGAACCCGCGACCGGATCAGCGCGGGATCGATCTCATAATTGAGCATCACCAGATTCCGCCACTGGGCGGTCAGAAACGCCGACGGCTGTGTCGTCATCAATTCACCTGTCCTCACGGGAATCCTCCACCGGCCAACCCCGACACTTCACGGCAACCGCCGGAGAGACCGTACGATTAACTCTCAATCAAGCGACCCCGCCGAGCTTGTCTCGCTGGTCTCTACACAACTCAACGATCGAATCGCTTTTCAACGCTTGTCCCTTGGAGTACGTCTCCGCTTCTGACATTCGCTGTCTCCCTCAATTCGCTGTCGCCTCTTCGTCCTGACAGAGAGATCGACAGCGAATTGAAGGAGGCAGCGAATGGGTCGCGCGGAAATCTGCCTGACCGCAGGTTGCATTCGCACAGGGCCTTGAATGCCACGAAGCTCCTCCACAGACCGTTGACATCACAACGCCCGCCACTCGACAGCGCGCGTGTGAGTATTGGCCCCCCTGGCCCTTGCATGTTTCAGTGGGAACATCAATCTGGTGTCTGCCGACTCCGCCGCATCGCGCACGGTCATTGAGAGCGGCGTGATGTTGTACAAGCACTGTGAGGAGGCGGTCGAGTCGAACTGACTCGATCGGGGAACGGATGCGACTGTTGCGACCGCTGGTTTACGTGTGGGTCTTTCCCGGTTCCGCCGTCGGGCTGATGGCGGCCTCGTTGGCGCTGGTGAGCGGCGGTCGCGCGCGTGTCGTGGACGGCGTGCTCGAAGTTCACGGCGGTCTGGTGACGCGGATCTTGAAGCGGGGAAACCGCTGGATGGCCGGGCCCATCGCCGCCATCACACTCGGCCATGTGGTTCTCGGTTGCGACGAGGCGACGCTGCATCGAACCCGCCGACACGAGCGAGTTCACGTGCGTCAATACGAACGCTGGGGTCCGTTCTTCATCCCGGCCTATCTCGCCTGCAGCGTCTGGCTCGGATTCCGCGGCTTCAATGCGTATCTGGACAATCCGTTCGAAGTCGAAGCGTACGCGATCGATGACACCCGAGAGAACTGCGACGGCGTCGCTTGCTCGGCACGGTTGTTCCTCACGCGGTGTCCGTTGAGAATTTCTGGGTGAGCGGGGCGGCGTAGGCCCCCGGACTTTTCACATTTGGTGTCCGGGGGCTTACGCCGCCCGGCTCACCAA
>JANMLE010000973.1:0-4292 GCA_031372385.1 Planctomycetota bacterium
CAGCATTCCATCAATAACTCGACATTGTGAGTTCACCTTCGCCGTACGTCGCGCCATTCGGGGTGAGCAGCTTCAAGTAGACGTGCGGGTCGATGTTCTGGTTGATGAACCTGCCGGACCCGTCGCACATGATGACATTCACACCGCCGGCATGATTGGAACTCGGCCGCGGCCGCGTGCCAGTGGCCGCTTTGAGATTGCTGTTGATCCGCCAGTCTTGGGGTGACGCGGTGGTGAGCGTGCCGCCGTCGAACTGCGTGTTGAGTGGTCGCTCGGGGGATTCGACGACCGTACCGCGACCGAAGGGGACTCGACCGTTGACGGTGTCGATGGGGATGCCGAACGCGATGCGGGATGTGTCCGTGTCCCACCAGTTCCCGGCCTGAAGGTTTTCGGACAACAGGATCGTCTGCGTCGCCCCATCGCCGTCCGAGACGTCATCCAACGACGGCTGAAACGCCGTACTCTTCCGCCAGAAAACACCAGTGGCCGCCGCCACTTCGATGTCGGCCGTTTCTCCGGTGACATCGTTGCCATCCCAACTCAACTGACCGAGCCGATGCAACCCGTCGGGGTCGCCGTGATACAGGCTCCTCGGCATGAACCCGGCATTCACGACGTAGCTCAACCCGCCCGGTTGTTTGTGGGAATCGGTGTCGGCGTGGCAGGTGAAATACTCCACGGGAATGCGCTCTGCCTCTCCGATCCGCAGCACGGCGTCAGGTGCCTGGCCCGACTCGACGACGACATTCCGTTTGATGTCCTTAAACAAGGCTGCCGCGTCAAGCGCCGGCAGCACCATGATTGGCCAGCCGACCGCAAGCCTTCCCCCCGCTGAACCGTTCGGGTCCGACATGTTCCGCATCTCGTCCGCCAGATGTGGAAGATGACCGATGTCAGACGATGCGAAGTTGAGATGAGCGAGCGCGACGTTGCGCATGTTGTTCAGGCACTCCAACTTTCTCGCAACCCTACGTCGTGGCTGAAGCGCCGGAACCAGAAACGCGGCGAGCAGCACCAGCAACCCCAACAGCACGACCACCTCGATGCGAGTCAGCCCGGCGCGCCGCCCACCTTCGTTGATCCGAATCTGCCGCATGGCATCACCTCTTGGAAAACTCGCTGTTGATAATCTGTTGAGCATGCTGCCATCAGTCGGCCGCGAGCACGCTCCGCCAGCGGTGGGGCATGACGTCGAACGCGGTCGTGTAGGTTTCTTCGAGCGGGACCATGACGCAGCCGTTGGGTTCGAGGAACAGCGGCATCGCGGGGAGTGGTTGTCCGACGGCGGCCGGTTCGATGAAGGCCCGCGTGATCAGGTCGCATTCGTAGGCGACGAGCGTCAGCGGTTGTTCGGCGGGCGGCTGATACGAGGCGTCTTCGATCTGCTCCCAGATGGCGGCGTGAACGCCGTGCGGATCGCGCGGGCCGGGGGGAAAGGGGTCGACGATCAACAGGTGAATCCGCCGCTCCAACAATTCGCACGCCTTTTCGACGAACGCGCGAAAGGCGTGCTGGTTGGACTTGTTGCCGGGTGAGACGATCTCAATCATCGCGACGACCCGGTCACCGCTGGAATGTCGCACGACGACAGAACTCTTCTTGCGACGGTAAAACGCTGCTTCGGTCTCGGCGATGAAGCGCGTTTGCGGTCGAGCCTGCAACGCGGTCGCCGTGCCACCACCAGCGCCGTTGGTTGTATCGGCTGCGTCTTCACCGCCTTGAAGCGTCAACATGTCCGGTCCAAATCCCGCCGCGATCTGCTCGGGCAAGGCGTAGTAGTCGGCGGGAAGTAATCCCCGATTCAGCGCCCGTGAAATCTCCGAAATCCACTCGTGATGAAACGCATGGAAGATCCCGGCCACGCCCCGTGTCCAATCGTGCATCGGCATGGCTGCGCCCTCGGAACGATGTTCAAGCGGAGTCCACTGCAATCCACACCCGGCGCAATGGCAGTAGCGTCAAGGTGTCGAGTGTTCGCTGTCCGGGTTGGAATGACTGACGGAGCGAGCCTCCATGAGTTTGAAGACTTCATCCACCGTCTGAGGCAACCACGTGTGACGTTCGGCCGTGTAGTCACCCGTGCCCGGGCGGAAGTGCTGGACGAAGCGGATGAAACCGTCCGGGCCAAGCTCTTGAAGCAGGACTCGGTAGCCTCGTTCGAGAAGTTCGGCGGTGGGGACTTCGAGTGTGGTCATGCTCATTGCTCCTGAATCCAGGTCAAAGGGTTTGTCACACGCACGCTGAGTGGCGGAGTCAGCGGCTTCTCGGACCGGCGCCACAGACGATCATCGGTTGTCAGAAAGAGATCACACTGCGTTCGCTCGGCAATGGCAAGATGAACCGCATCGAACCCAGTCAGCCCATAATTAGCAAACTCCGCGGCACGGACATAGTCGGTTTCCGTCACCGCGACCTGTTCGCTCGCCAGCGCCAACAGGTCGAGCGTCAATTGCTGTCGATCGAGATTCGGCGTCTGCTCCAATTCGGCCTGAAGCGCATCGCTGATGATCCAACGGTGAACACCATCTTGGCAGAGCCGGAGAATGGTGCGAATCGCCTCCGTCTCCAGTCGCACGCGCAACTGGCTTTGGTCGTCGAAGGGCCGGTTCAGGCAACAGGAGTCGAGATACAAACGCATGGGTCACTCCGTACCCGCCACGTGCGGGCGTCACGCCTTCTCAATCCACACCAGCACCTTCGCGTCTCCCACGTTGACCGGCTTGGCATCGGGCGGGGTGGCGTTGGAAGAGGTCAGGCTGTCGGCGAGCGTTTCGCCTTGGATGAGGTCGCTCCATTCGGTGAGCATCGTTTGGACTTGCTCGTCCGTGGTCGTGTAGCTCACGCGGATGCGGTTTTCGATTTCGAGGTCGGCGTCTTTGCGCAGTTGTTGGATCTGGCGGATGAAGTCGCGGGCCATCCCTTCTCGCAGGAGGGCGGGCGTGAGCGACGTGGAGAGCGCGAGTTGGATGCCGCGGTCGTCGCCGCTGACCCAGCCGGTCGCCTGTTCGGTGCCAACCTGCACGTCGTCGGGGGCGAGCGTGATTTCGTGGCCGTCGAGCGTCACTGTCACGGCGGTGCCCGAACGCAGCGGGGCGAGCAGGATGCCGTCGACGGTCGGCAGCTTTTCGCGCAGCACGTTCAGCAGCTTGCCGTACTTCGGACCGAGCGTCTTCAGGTTCGCCTTGTACGTGTACTTGACGATGTCGGCGAGGCTCTCCACGACGGTCAACTGTTTGACGTTCAACTCTTCGCGAATGACTTCGCCGAGTTGTTCGATGGCATCGCGCGCGGCGGGGTCGCTCGATGAGACGCGCAGTTTGGCCAGCGGTTGGCGGACCCGCTGATCAGCCATGTCGCGCAGCTTGTGGCCCAGCGCGACGACGGCTTGCGCCGTGGCCATCCGTGCGTTGAGGCCCGTGTCGAGCAGTGCCGCATCGGCCTCGGGGTAATCGCAAAGGTGGACGGATTCGGGATTCTCGTAGGGTGTGACAAGGCTTTGCGCCGGCACACCAGTCGGTGATGTTGCCCCTGAAGAATGGTGTGCCGTCGAAGACTCGTCACACCCTACGCTTCTCACCAAGTTCTGATACATCCGCTCACTCAGGAACGGGATCAGCGGCGCGAGCAACTTTGTCAGCGTGACGAGGACTTCGTACAGCGTTTGGTATGCGGCGAGCTTGTCGGTGTCGCTGGCGTCCTTCGAGCGCCAGAAGCGGCGGCGGTTGCGGCGGATGTACCAGTTCGACAGATCGTCGATGAAGGCGGCGGCGAGGCGGCAGGCCTCGGGGGAGTTGTAGTCGTCGAGCGAGGAACGCATCCCGTTCGTCAGGGCTTGGAGGTTCGAGAGAATCCAGCGGTCGATCTCGGGGCGTGCGGCGACGGGGACCAGCGGGGCGAGCGGATCGAACTCGTCGAGCCGCGCGTAGTTCACGAAGAAGGCGTAGCTGTTCCAGAGCGGGATCAGGACCATGCGGCGCGTTTCGTCGGCGGGAGTGCTGGTGACGAGATGCGTCTTCACGCCGTCGATGGTGAGATCGGTCGGGCCGTTCGGGGTTTGCAGCGTCACCGGTTGGTCGGGGTGCCTCGTGCCGAAGCGAAGATCGCTGGCCGGGTTCTGCTGGAGGTACATCCAGCGAATCGTATCGACGCCGAGTTGCTCGGCGGCCTCTTCAAACCAAATGGCCGAGCCATCAGTCTTGTGCATCGGCTTGCCCGCTTCGTTCATGACGAGGCGATGGCCGAGCAGCGTCTTGAACGGCTTCTTTTGTTCCGGGTCGGACTGCTCCGAC
>JANMLE010001204.1:0-1871 GCA_031372385.1 Planctomycetota bacterium
GACCGAGCCTTCGTCACCGCTCCCGATGAATCCCACTTTGACGGGACTCCCCTGGATCGCACTGTAGCCGAAGTAGGCGGCCCCGAGAGTTGGCAGCGCCGCGGCGGCTCCCACGAGAAACGAGCGTCGCGTAAACGACACAGCCTCGTTGAAGTTTTCCTTGCCGAGTTGTTCTTGTTCAGGTGTCAGTTGCATGGCTCTCTCCTTGGAAGGAAGGCTGAAGTCTGAATGGTGAAGGCTGAAGGGAGATTGAACCGTTTGATTCGGCTTGTCTCACGTCGTCAGTCTCAAATCAAAAATCCAAAATCGAAAATCCAAAATCACCCCGCACATTTTGAACGGCGTCTATTTCTTCGGATTGCGGCGGAACAGCAGCGAAACGATCGCGTCCACACCGAACCATTTTCCACTGGGCAGGGCCGCGATGGCAAGCAGCGCCACCATTTCCACAAAGATCTTGTTGACGAACAGATTGTGCTCGATGCTCGGTAGTTCCTGCACACCCGGCCACGGGGGCATCGCCAGATAGAACAGTGTCAGCAGTGCGGCACCCCCGAGTGCGGAGACCCGCGTGAACACGCCGAGCATCAGCAGCAGGCCGATGATCGTCAGTCCCCACATCGTTCGCCAGTTGATCCGGTGCATCTGAGTCACCGGTTCCGGAACGGGGCCGGCCGACAATTGCTTTTCGGTCAGCAACTCATTCGCCTCCGTCAGCATCTTCTTTTCCAGCGCTTGGACGGGACCGACCACTTCGCGGCGCTTACTCTGCAACTCCGTCCATTGGCGGTCGATGTGATCCCATTCGAATTTCGTGCGGGCCTTGGCGTAATTCGTTCGGAATCGCTTGACCAATTCCTTGTAGTACTCGGCTTCACCGACCACCACGGGGATCTTTTCGGTGCCGCCTTCTGTGACCTCGTACATCACGCCAACCCGGTCGGGATCCTGCTTCAACAACGCTTCCAATTCTTCATTGATCGACAGTGGCGCGGAGACCTTGTAGACCCGGTTGACGGCCGCGATGAACTGGTCGCAGGTCCGCTTCGCCGCGGGATTGGATTCGGCGATGGTAGTCGCGGTCGCAACGAGTCGGTCGCGTTCCGTGGGAAGCAGGTGCTTCTTGCCGTCGACGATTAGCAACTCGGAGTCCGCATCAAAACGGATCGCCTCCTTGTTGACCCCGGAAACCTTCGCCAGGTCCAGTCCCGGCGGCAATGATGCGAGCGGGGATTCGAAAGACTCCGCGCCGTCCAACAGCCGGTTGAACTGTTGCATCTGGGCTTCGTCGAGTTGGTAGTGGGCGACAAACCGCTCGCGCCACGCCTTCCACTTTTGGGCCATCAGGTCGAGATCGAGCCAGTTCAGATCGTCCGGATCACCGGTCATCGCGCGATACACCGACCGCATCGGGCCGGTGGCGTTCTTCAGATAGCCCTCGGCCGACCACGGGTTTGACGTGCGCTGGGTGCTGAGTTTCCACAGCCCCTCGTACATCAAATGCCAGCCGATGGACACTCGCAGCACCACCAACAGAATCATGGCGAGCAGCGAAACTTTGCGGAGATCACCTGGCACTCGTCAGCCTTTCCCACCAAGAGCAATGCGGCGGCACGTCAGAGACACAGCGGAGATTGTGTGCCATCCGGCCGGGGTTGATGCCGTCATTCACCTTCAAAAAACACCCGCTCGGCGGGGACATTGTGGAAGATTGGTTCCAAGTTCCGGCCCTGTTTTGGCGGGGGAAAAAAGATGGCACCAACCGCGGGGAAATTATCACAGCACTTCAGGGCGTTTTCGACCCCGAGCACAAAAAAAGCGGTCGACAGCGCGTCGGCCAGCGCCGCATCCGGTGCGATCACGCTGACCGA
>JANMLE010001024.1:0-4650 GCA_031372385.1 Planctomycetota bacterium
CCGGAAACATTCTGGAACACACTCATTCCACGCGAATACGGGTTCGAGGCAAACGTCGACCCCGACGTGCCACATCCCCGCTGGCCCCAGACAACCGACAAGATGCTCGGCACCGGCAAGACGTTTCCCACGCTGAAGTACAACGGCTATGGCGACTACGTGGCCAAGCTGTACGGCTGATCGGGCTTTTTTGTCTGCATCCGGCACCAACCACCAATTGGTCGAGTGCCGTTCGTTGGACAAAGATCAGCGGTTCCATTGTTGTCCGAGCTCACGGGTCGTCAGGTGTCTGAACAATCACGTCACTCGGGAAACAATCCGTTTGCATGAAGCTCGATGAGTCCCACCTCGGGGTCAAAGGTGGAGCGGAACAAGTCGAGGAACCCCGCGTGTCCAAACACAATGGCTTCATCGTCGGCCGATGCGAAATCATGAAAGAGAACGCAGGCGGGCCATTCGATCTCCTCGTCATCGCCGCACAATCGAAAGACCACGTGGCCGAAGAAGAAACTCAACGTCCCACCACCGAAGGCCGAACCGTCTGGGCCGGCGCAGGGCTCCAGTTCGATCCCCAATCGGTCGGCCACCGACTTTGGAAGCACCGTGTTGTCCGCCCCCGTGTCGAGCAGTCCCAGAAACTCGTCATGACCGGCGGGACCGATGATGGTGACGGCGATTTCGGGCCGCAGAATGATGTTGGCTTCGCCGGTCTCCGGAGCCATCGTCAAATGGGGGCGGTAGTGGAACTTCATGCGATCGTCCGGCCAAATGGCTTGATGACGCGCATCCCGCGCATCATTCAAGCGGCTCGATGGTTGCCAATGAATATGCCGAGTCTTGGAACCTTCGCAAACGACACTTGCGGGTGTTCACCGGAACCAACAGATCGCGCCACCTCGTCGAGTGTGGCACCGTGCGCGACGATGCGACACCGGTCCGCACTCCACGCCACCCATTGCCCCGCGTACTCCAAGGGGACCGGTGTGACTTGGCGAATGTCGCGGTGTCGATTTGGGTCGTATTGCGGCATCGGATTCCTCTTTCAGTTCGCAGTCAATCTTGTCACCGCGGCCGGGCCGGACCCGGTGACTCATCCCTCCGACACGCCCACGATCACGACGCGCAGCGGAATCTTGACTGCGGTGCCCGCCGACTTGCCGTCGGCGGTCAGGCGCAGGATCCAGAATTCCTTTTCGTGAGCCAGTGCCGGTGTCTTGTCGTCGGCCTTCGGCGGCAACAGCGAGTAGATGGCGGGATGATTCGAGCCCGCCGTCTTTGCACTCAGTTTGAACAGGTCTTGCGGTGTCGCCGGAGTGGCGGGATCGGTATCCGCCTGGGCGGGAATGGCGAGCAGGAAGTCGGCCAGATCGCTGGTGCCGACGTGATTCCCGTCGACCGGCTGCTGACCATAACGCAGGGTGTAGACCCCGGCCGGAACTTCTTGGCCGCGAAAGTCGGTGAACCCGGACTTCCCCACGACTTCCAGAACTCCCACAAGTTGCCCCTGCGCGAGGGGGTACTTCACGGACAGCGTCGGCTTGAAGTCCGACTTGACCGGCAGCTCTTTGACGAGCCAAACAGTACACGTCGCGGTGTTGCCGATCACGACCTGTTGGCCGCTGGGATTCAATGCGGCTGCCACCTTCTCGGCAACTCCGGCGGGAGCCTTTTCCACCGGGACCAGTTTGCCATCGGCGGCCATCAGTGAAGACGTCCAGAGAACAACGACGCAGGCCGCACCGAAACAAAAGCGATTCATCAGGCAATCTCCAGAGAGCGGTTGACTGGTAGCACGGACGCCTCGTCCGTGCGAGTCGGTCCGTTTGAACCCGACGCACGGACGAGGCGTCCATGCTACAAGACCTGCGCAAATCAAAGTCGTTCGACCACTATCGCCGGAACGTGGCGAGGAACGCGCTGCGTTGACCGTGCGTGGTCCACGTTCGGTCGAATCCGTCGCCGGTGTAACTGAGTGTGCTCGCCAATGCCGGTCGGGAATTCCTCACCGGTGAAAGCGGATCGTAAAAGATCTGTTCGTTGGAGCAGACGCAGTCGCCTTTTCCCAAGGCCCGTGTTTCGATCCTGGCAAGCGTACCCGCGGCAAACGTCCCCTTCCCCGCTTCCAAGTCGTTCACCAATTCGAATGGAACGGCGACCACCTTTTGAATGTTCGTGGTGAGCACTTTCGCGGAGTCCTTCACAAACGCGACCAGCGCGTCGCGCTGCGTGCTGTCAGCCCGTTCGTCCACCAGAATCACGGAAGAAATCCTGCCCGCATGCATCTTGAAGTACGGGCTGGAACCCATTGTCTTTTCAGAGGTCGCGACCAGCGCAACACCGAGTCCGTCGAGCGTCACGTCGTTCCAACTTCCCTTGTTGACCTTCCAGGCCAGCACCGCCTCCTTGCCCGCCAGATCCATTTCGGCATTGGCGAAACAGGGGCCGGTGTAGACATCGCAGGTGCGGGCCTCCAGGTAATCCCCGGTGATTTGCGCGGCGGGCGCGAGCCCCGCGGCAGTCAGAACAAGGACGATCGACAGCAACGGAATGGAACGCATGATCAGGCTCCTGGAAGCGGACGGGTTCATTCAAGACCAACGCGGCTGATTGTCGCCGGGGCGCGGCAACTCGTCAACGAGCAACCCCGCCGCAGCGCAAACGCCGCGCGGGGTTGTATTTGGTCGGAGGATGGGCACTCTTGCCCGTCCTGCTGCGCTTCAAGTTCGCCACGAGGACGTCAGCTCTCGTAGCAAGTGCGCGAAGTGTTGGTACACCGGTCGCCATCACAGACCTTGTCGTCGGGACCGTAGATCGTCTGGGTTCGGCCGCACCAGAAGTTGCCGTCGCCGGCCACTTCCTTGCCCTGGGGCAGACCGTGGTTGATGTACATCCCCTTGGACAACAGGCTGCGGCACCGTGGACCGGGCTGAAGGACTTCGAGTTCATTCGACATGGGAAGCACTCCATTAAGTGCGGTGGATTGTCATTGGAACAGGAGTGGATTCGGAACCGGGGGACCGACATCCCCCGCTCGGACGGAACCGGTTACGTGTCGAGTTTGTCGACGGCCTTGAGCAGTGCCCGTTTGACGGCTGTCCGGGCCAATTGAACCTTGTATTCGTTCATCGACAGCGGTGTGGCGTGGGCCACGGCTGCGTCCGCCGCCATGCCGGCGGTCTCCTCGTTCAGGGGTCGGCCGAGCAACAACCGAGCGGCCTCTTGAGCGATCCACGGGACGGGAGCGACATGTCCCATCACGATGCTCGCCTGTCGAACCGTGCCCCCTTCGACGCGAACGGTGACACCGGCCGCAGCCAGCGGCCAATCGAGACCCTCCATTTGCAAAACTTCGTAGGTGGCGCTGGCCAAGTCTGCGGCGTCCGGCAACCAGACGTGAGAGATCAACTGGCCCGGTTTCAGCACGGTGTTCCTCTGACCGTTGGTCTTCGGGGTGATGTGGAAGTATTCCAGCGGCAGCCATTCCGCCTGATCGGGAGCCGGTCCGATGACCCGGACCTTGGCACCCCAGGCGATCAATGCCGGCGCGAAACGCGAGGCGTTGACGAACTTCGCCGGCCCGCTGTTGCCGAGGATCGCGTGATAGCGATTGTCCCCAGTTTCGGGCAGCGATTCGCCGTTCTCCATCGCCAGCAATCCATAGCCGCTGCGGAAGTACCAGCAGTTCGGCAGGTGGCACAGATCGCCACCAAGGGTGCCGCTTCCCTGGATCTGAATGGCCCGCACGCCTTCGACCACGTCGAACAGCGAACGATAGCCAACCAACAGCGGATGTTCAGCCAACTCGGTCAGCGTGACCAGCGCGCCGATCTGCACGCCGTCCTCGACACGAGTCACCTCGCGCAGCGATGGGATGCGCTTGAGGTCGACGACGCGCGTGGGAGTCAGCAACTCCGCCCGCATCAGGCTGGTGAGGTCTGTCCCGCCGGCAAGCACCGCGGTGGCGCCGGCATGTTCGCCGAGGAACTGGATCGCCTCGGCTTCGGTTTCAGGTCGAGCATATTCGAAGGACTTCACGCCCAGGCTCCTTGTTTCTGGCGCGACGGTCGGCGGTTGGGGATGCCCCTGCCACCGGCCCGCGCGGGGATGTGGTTCGACTCATCAAGCCTTGCGAAGAGCATCCAGAACCCGTTTCGGGGTCAGCGGCAGCACGGGAACACGGACGCCGATGGCGTTGGCCACGGCGTTCGAGATCGCCGCGCCCGGAGCGATCACCGGAGGTTCACCCAATCCGACGACGCCCCGCTTGTATTCGCTTTCGGGTTCGTAGAACTCGACCACCAGATCGCCGATGTCGCCGATCCGCGGCAGCTTGTAGTCCACCGTGTTCGCGTTGATGAACTTGCCGGTCTTGTTGTCCATGATCCGCTCTTCACTCAGGGAGTACGCGATCCCCATGATCAGGGCTCCGTAGACCTGGCTGCGGGCGAGCAGGCGGTTGATGACCAGGCCGATGTCTTGGACCGCGACCATCTTCACCATGCGGACGACGCCGGTTTCCGTGTCGACGGCGACTTCGGCCATCTGGACGCCGCCGACCTGCTTGCTGGTCAGACCTTCCTCTTCGGTCACGGGACCGCCGGTCAGTTCGAGAGCCATCGGGCCGACTAGGCTGGCCGCCTGTTGCCAGGT
>JANMLE010001054.1:0-1401 GCA_031372385.1 Planctomycetota bacterium
TGCCGGTAGAACAACCGCCTGGCGAACCGGCCCCACTGTTCGGTGGAGACCGCACCCGCGCGGACATGACCGTTGATGGCTTCGTAGATCTCGTTCCGAAAGCTCTCGTCGGTCTTTTCCCGGCGGGCCACCCCGACGATCGGAGCCGTATCCGCGAGATACCCGTCACTCCACAAGTCAAACAGAGCCGGCATCAGCTTGCGCGCGGTCAGGTCGCCGGACGCACCAAAGATGGCCACCGTGGCGCTCGCCGGATTGGGTGGCGCACCCGATGAAACGGTCGACGAAGCAGTGACGGGGACGAAGTTCGACATGTGATGGCTCCTCTACTCGGTAGTTGGTCAGTTTGAGTGGCACGCCCTGAGTCCTCGAAGGGCGTGGATCGAGGCACAGCGTAATTCCCACGCCCTTCGAAGACTCAGGGCGTGCCACACGAGTTCCGATTTCCAACTGACCCACTACCCTCTACTCGACGAACTTGACTACCCGGCGAATCCGGAATTCGAACGGAGTCCCGCGCGGATCAACTGGGCGACACGCGCCGGCGTCAACTCGTCGAGTGAATCGACGACGCATTCCGCTGTCTCCAATTCGAAGCGGGTGCGGCCGGTGCTGGCCAGTCCGATGCAGACGATGCCGGCCCCGTGCGCGGCCAATACTCCGGCCGGTGCATCCTCGACCACACAACAATTCCCGACCGGCAAACCCAAACCCTCGGCGGCGAGTTGAAACACTTGTGGATCGGGGTTGCCCCGTGTGACGTGGTTCGCGGTGATCCGGCATTCAATCAGGCCGGCCACGTTCAGTTGGTCGATCACCAGATTGACATTCTCCGGCGGGCCGGACGAGCCGACAGCGATCCGAAACCCGGACTGATGCAGTGAGCGGATCAGTTCAGCGGCACCGGGCATCGCCGGGAACTGTGCGCGAATCAATTCGCGATACAGCCATTCCTTGCGATCGTCCAACCGGCGAACTTCGTCCGACGTCCAGACGCGATCCGACCATTGTTCGACGATGTTCTCGCGCGACGTTCGTCCGAAGCCCCTGACAAACTCGGCTTCGGTGCAGGTCCGCCCGATCTCGGCGGCGAGTTGGCACCAGCTTTGAAAGTGCGCCTGATACGAATCGATCAGCACGCCGTCGACATCGAAGATGACTCCCTGACTGTCAACCATTCCGCAGTTCTTAGAGGCTGTCTTGAAAGCTGCGGTCGCAAGGGGGGCGGGAGTCGTTTTCATGCCGCAATGCCGAGATGTGAGCCATTTTCAGCGACGTCGTGCGGCATGAAAAAGACTCCCGACCCCTTTGCGGATAGACCCTTACTGGGTGCGAAACGCTTTCGAGACGTCGATCTTGTAATCGTGTGCGAAGCTCTCATCGAGCGAGTAAACGCCGTGG
>JANMLE010000625.1:0-4619 GCA_031372385.1 Planctomycetota bacterium
AAGTATCCGATCGTCGGCGGATCACCGCACACGGCCTTTGGCTGCCCGTCATGCGGCGCGCAATCGATGGCCAGCGGCAACTGACGGAACTTGGAGACCGGCAGGTTCAAGTAGACCGCCATGTGATCGCGGTAGTAGTCGCTGTGGGTGATGAACCCGTCAAACTCCGCCGCCCGCTCGGCGAGCAATGTCATCGCCCGACCGCGGTACGGTTCCACCAAGCCATCGAGAAAGATGTCGTCCCCCTGCAGGATGCAGTGAATCGGGCCGGAGAAGGAGTTTCGGATCGCCCTCAGCGTGCCGCTCAGCAGCGCGTTGCTGAAGCAGACGACATCGGGCTGCAGTTGGGAGATGTACGCGGCCAGTTCCTCGCCCGCGCGGCGATGCGGGCCGTGTTCGCCTTCGATCATCGCGACCGTCATCGCCCCCAACTCGCGCGCGTCGGTGCTGATCGCCCGCCGGGTCACCATCCGAATGATCGCCGGAGAATCGAGCCACCGCGTCAGGAATCGCGGCACCCGGTTCCACCAGGAATACCGATCCTGAAGATACGTGTTGATTCCGCCAAAGAAGACCGGCGACGACGTCTGATCTTCCTCGTCGACACGGATGGGCGTGTACAGCGGAATCAGGCTGACTTCCACACCGTCCGCGAGCAGTGCCCGCGCCCACGTGTTGTCGTGAATGCACGAACCACAAAACATCCCGGCCCCGCCAGCGGTGACGATGGCAATGTGCATGGTTGAAAACCGCTCCACGATGAGGGCGACGCATGAATAACTGTCGGGATTTGGCGATAACCAACCGTAGCATGGACGCCTCGTCCGTGCGGCAAAACGTGACCAACTGTGGAATTGGGCCGCACGGACGAGGCGTCCATGCTACGGCAGTCATTGAACCGTCGGTCCCAAGGACGACTGCGACCCGGACGACGAATGCAAACTGTGGTCAACTGACGGTGACGTCATTTCGCCGTGTCGTGCAGTTGCCGGTAGTATTTCAAACCCGGTGCGAAGAACGAAACGGCCAGCACAATGCCCAGCAGAATCAGGCCAAAGTTGGGAACAGGCAACTTGCTCACGACCGCCATCACGAACGAGGTGGCATACAGGGCGATCGCCTGAATGTAGAACTTGCCCGACAGGATGCCGGCCTTCGCCAGAAACACGTTGGCGGCGATCAGCGGCAGCACCGGTGACAGAGTCAAGACCGGAAGGTCCAGCAGGGCCTCGACCCCGAACAGCAGCATGCTCGAAAAACTGCTGCCGGCCCAGAAGTGGGCGATCTGGCGTTCGACAAACGTGATCGGTCCCGACCGTCGCCGCAGCTCCCAGAAGATCATCGCCCACGCGCCGACGCCGACCGACCAGAGCGCGGCGTACGGCCAGCGATCCGAGACCCCCTGCCACTGCATCACGTTGGTGATCAGGCAGAGCAGGAAGACCACCAGACTGTGCCACATCCAGAGCAGGCCCCAGTTCTCCAGGACGGCGGCGTGATGGGTCTCGCGAAACGCGCGGGTGATGATCTGCGACAGGTGTGTCGACCGCGCAGAGATCGGCTCGTTCGCCAAGTAGGCTTCCAAGTCTTGGGCCAGCGCGTCGGCGGTCGCATACCGCAAATCCTGCGGCTTCTGCAGGCACTTCAGCGCGATCATTTCCAGATCGGGGTCGACCTTCGGATTGAGCATGCGCGGGGGGACCGCGTCCTGTTCCAACACCATCAGGACCGTGTCGACGGCGGTCTCGGCCTGGAAGGGGGGACGGCCCGTCAGCATCGCGTACAAGATCGCGCCGAGCGAATAGATGTCCGACGCGGAACTCACTTCACCGCGGCTCCCCGCCGCCTGTTCGGGGGCCATGTAACTCGGTGTTCCCAGGATCGCGCCGCTGTGAGTCAGGCCCTGCAATCCCGCCAATCGCGAATCGCCTCCGTCCGTTTTCACCCGCTTGGCCAGACCAAAGTCTGTGACAAACGTGAGGCCGTCGTTGTCAATCAGGATGTTTGACGGCTTCAGATCCCGGTGCAGCACGCCGCGCCGGTGCGCATCGGCGATCGCGCGGCAGATCGGGGCCAGCATTTCCGCGGCGGTGCGTGACGGCAGCGGCCCGTCCAGCAGTCGCCGGGCGAGCGTGGTCCCTTCGATCAGCTTCATGCTGAAGAACGGCCGGCCGTCGATCTCGCCGACTTCGTACACGGGGACGATGTGCGGATGATGCAACTGCGCCGCCGCTTCCGCCTCGGCGCGGAACCGGGCCAGATCCGCCGGGGATGCCAGATCCCCGCGCAGAATCATCTTGAGCGCGACGATGCGATCCAGAGTCTTTTGCCGCGCCTTGTAAACGATCCCCATCCCGCCGCGACCGAGTTCCGCGAGCAACTCGTAATCGCCAAGATCGCGGGGCTCGAATGTTTGCGGGCCACCCGACGAGACCGCTTCGTGCGGCGTGCCGTCTGATTCGTCAAACAGCCCGTCGAAGCTGGCGAAGTCCTCGGTGATTTGAATCGTGGCCCATAGTTCGCGCAGTTCCCGTTCGAGGTGCGGATGCGTGGCGATCAGATCTTCCAGCGACGAGGCCGGGCCGCCGCGTGTTCGCTCCAGCATGCCATCGAGCAGTTCGACCAGGAGTTCGTCGTGATTAGTCACGGGGATTCCTCTCCCATCAGGGACGGACGCTCGCCAAGGATGGCCCGCAGTTTTCGCAACGCGCGCAGGTGACGCATCCCAGCGGCCGCGGGACTCAATCCCAGTGCCTCGGCCGCTTCGCTGTTGCCGAGTTGTTCAAAGTGCCGCATCAATAGGATGTCCCGGTCGTCTTCGTCCATCTGATCCAATGCGGTCAGAAAACGCTGCTCCAGTTCGCGGCGGATGCTGGCCGCCGCCGGTGTCAGTTCGCTCGCCGCCAATTGACCCGCCAGATCGAACGACGACTGATCGCCGAACTGCGGCGCGGCGAGCGACCGTTCGCGGTCGAGGCTGCGGCGCTGGGCACCACGATGCCGCCGGTGCATGTCGATCATCCGGTCCTTGGCCAGATGCCGCAGCCACAGGTGAAACGGCATGCACGGATCAGCGAGGTACTCCTGCAACCGTTCGTTCGCCTCCAACAGGACGTCCTGCACCACATCACTGGCGTCGACGCGGCGGGCGATTTTGCGGTCCAACCGCAGATGAATCAGTTTTCTTAACGCGGCCCGGTGCCGTTCGAGCAACTGGTTCACCGCCTCGGGCTTGCCCCGTCCGGCATCGGCCAGCAGTTCCAGCGTGACTGTGTTTTCGGGCCAGAGTGGCATTGGTGAGCGGCTGATGGTTGGAACGGAGTGAAACGAAGAGGCTGTGCGAACACCGAATCCTGCGGAGACATCAGTGACTGGCGGTCGATTCCCTCGCGAGCGGGTAGTCACTGATGGGCAGTCCGAGTGACCGGACGATCTGCAGCCTGCGCCATCCGCGTGTGGCGAGATCCTCACGGGCCGCAACCTCATCGGCCGCCATCAGCCGCTTGTCGAACGGTCCCTCGACAATGACCGGTTCAAAACCGGGGTCGACGATGAATTGAGCGAGCACCGGGTTGCAGCGCAGGTGGCGTTCGGGAGCCGTCATCAAGTGACGCGCCTCGATCTCGCCGATCACGTACCGCAGATACAGGTCGCTGATGGTGATGTCTTCGACTTCATCGCCGCACACTTCGCACATGTAGCCCTGATCGCATTTCGCCATGACGCAAACACCAGTTCGTTCGGGAGCAGACGGCCGACTCGCGGAGCATCATACGGGGCGACGCGGGAATGTGGCACTCCCGCAGCGGTTTCGGCGCGACGAGAGTCCGGGCGACGCCGCGTGACGAGTTCCCCGCCGACTTCGACTGATTTGGAGCGGGCTGGATGGCTCAGTGCAATGTGAGAAGTGATCAGTGCAAAGTGCAAAATGTCAGGCCCGCATCAAGTTCCAGGCCGACTCGCCAACATTCGAGCGAGACACGGCCGTGTTCCGGAATGTCTTCACATTTCTTTCACTTTGCACTTTGCACTGATCACTTCTCACTTTGCACTCGTCCCAATCAACGGAAGCATCACAGTCGAACTGCCATCGATCGCTTGCGAGGCGACTCCGCCGGTGGTCTATTGCTGCGGTCGATCGGACCCGCGCGACCCGCAACATCACCGTGAAGGACCATGACCATGACTTCATCACTCAGCCGCCGTGAGTTTCTGCAGGCGGCCGTTGCCGCCGGGACGGCCGTTGCTTCCGGACCGCTGGTTTCATCCGGCCCCGCGTTCGCCGCCGAGCCGCGCAGCGCCAACGAGAAACTGAACATCGCCGTCATCGGCGTGGCCGGGCGCGGCGGTGAGAACCTGAACGGTGTTTCCGGCGAGAACATCGCCGTCCTGTGCGACATCGACGATCAACGTCTGGAGGCCGCCGGCAAGAAGCATCCCGGTGCCAAGAAGGTCTCGGACTATCGCGAAGTCTTCGAAGCGACGAACCTCGACGGGATCGTCTGCAGCACACCGGATCACATGCATGCCATCGTCGTCGCCGAAGCACTCCGACGCGGACTGCCGGTCTATTGCGAGAAGCCGCTGACTCATTCCGTGTACGAAGCGCGCGTGCTGCG
>JANMLE010001113.1:0-3611 GCA_031372385.1 Planctomycetota bacterium
AGCCTGACCGAGCAGGTCGAGTCCCTGTCCGCCCGCGTCGCCGAGCACCTCCAGAAGATGGGGGCGGTATGGAACTGAAACCGGGATACAAGCAGACGGACGTGGGCGTGATCCCGATCGATTGGGACGTCAAACGCCTACGCGAGATCGTCACGGCGGGGCCGAAGAATGGCTATTCCGGTCGCGCCAGAAGCGATTCAAGCGGTACGCCCACGTTGCGGCTGACTGCAACGACATCCGGCGATATGAGGCTGAACGACCAAACGATCAAGCGATTGGATGAAACCATCGACCCGTCGTCTGATCTATTCTTTCAACCGGGCGACGTGCTGATTCAACGTTCCAACACACCGGACCTCGTTGGGACGACGGCCGTTTTTGACGGTCCACCGAACACCTATGTTTATCCCGATCTGATGATTCGACTGCGGGTCAAAGACGAATCGACCGCGCGTTGGCTCTGGAGTTATGCCAACAGCAGCCGAGGCCGAAGCTACTTCGTGAGCGTTGCTGCTGGCTCTACCGGAACCATGCCAAAGATCACCGGCGAGAAGTTGCGACGGATGCCAATACCATTTCCGCCGCTCGCCGAGCAGCGGGCGATTGAGGGGGCGTTGAGCGATGTGGATGCCCTGATCGGCGCGCTGGACCAGCTCCTCGCCAAGAAGCGCGACCTCAAACAGGCCGCCATGCAGCAATTCCTCACCGGCCACCAACGCCTGCCGGGCTTCGCCCCCGCCAACCCGCGATTCCACCAGACGGACATCGGCGAGATTCCGGAGGATTGGCAATTGGAACGCCTTGGAAAAGTCGGTCACTGGTTCAGTGGCGGAACGCCGAGCATGGCGGACGACCGATATTGGAACGGCGATATTCCGTGGGTGAGCGCGAAAGACATGAAGGTCACGCGACTTCGTGACTCACAAGACCACATCACGGAAATGGCGATCGGTAACGGAACTCGGCTTGCTCCACGAGGCGCAGTGCTCATGGTGATTCGCGGAATGATTCTCGCTCACACACTTCCGGTTGCATTCGTGGAACGGCCTCTCGCGTTCAATCAGGATCTGAAGGCGTTGGTCGTTCGTCACGACATCGAAGCCGAGTTCATTCTGCGGTGGCTTCAAGCCAACGAGTCGCGTCTATTGGGAATCGCGAGCGCTTCGACACACGGCACAAAGCGCATCCCGTCAGGTGATTTGTTCGTCACGCAGATTGCGTTGCCATCTCCCGCCGAGCAAACGGCGATCGCCGAGGTGCTCTCAGACATGGATGCGGAGCTCGCCGCGCTGGAACAGAAACGGGTCAAGACCCGCCTGCTCAAGCAGGGGATGATGCAGGAACTCCTCACCGGGAGGACGCGACTGATTTGAACGGGCGCGACGCTCCTGTTTGAATGGCGGTGCGGTCACTCGCAGGCGGTGCGTCGGAAAGAAAGGTGGCAACAGCGATGGGCGTTCCGGGGAAATCATCGGACGGATCGGACCGATCAGGTCGATCGGACGGATCAGACAGATCGGTCGGATCTTCGCCGGGGCGATCGCCTCGGCTGCGGCCAAGCGGGGGGTATCGCGCGCTGCGCAGCTATCAGGTGGCCACGGTCATCTACGATGCCACGGTGTCGTTTTGCGACCGCTTCATCGACAAGCGATCGCGGACCAACGATCAGATGGTTCAGGCGGCGCGCAGCGGTCGGCAGAACATCGCGGAAGGAAGCCGCGCAGCGGCCACGACCAGCCAGACCGAACTGCGACTGGTCAACGTGGCGCGCGCGAGCCTGGAAGAATTGCTGCTGGACTACGAAGACTTCCTGCGGCAGCGGAAGCTGCGGACCTGGGCGAAGAACGATGCCGAAGCGCAGGCCGTGCGTTCCGTCGGGTGGCAAAAAGATCGGACGGATCAATCGGATCGGTCAGATCAAAATGATCGGTCGGATCAGACGGATCGGTCCGATCCGGTGGCCCACTGGCAGGTCTACGCCCGCTGGTTGGAACACGCCGACCCTGGCGTGGTGGCCAACACGCTGATCTGCCTGATTCATCAGGCGAACTATCTGCTGGACCAGCAGATCAGCGCGCTGGAACGGGACTTTGTCCACGACGGCGGTTACAGCGAACAACTGGCGACAGCGCGGTTGGCTCAGCGGCGGAAACAGGATCAGCCGGATCGGGCTGATCAGTCGGAACAAATTCCAAAGTGCCCGCTGTGCGGGAAGCTGTTGGCGTTGCGGACGGCCCGCAACGGACCGCGGGCTGGTTCGCAGTTCTGGGGATGCACCGGCTACCCGAACTGCAAAGGGACGCGACCGCTGGATGGATCGGCCGGCGCGACTAGCTCGGGCAACGCAACTGGATCGGACGGGCCGACAGGATCGGACGGATCAGTCAGATCGGACCGATCAATTGGATCGGACCGATCCGACCGATCCGACGGATCAACCAAGGGGCAACCGTGAACAACATCGGCCAGTCAGAACGCGCGACGCAGGAACGGGTCATCGCCCTGTTCCGCGATGAACTCGGCTATCGCTATCTCGGCGATTTGACCGACCGGCCGAACAACAGCAACATCGAAGTCGGATTGCTGACGGCCTACCTGACCAAGCGAGGCTACAACCCGTTGCAAATCAGTCGGGCGCTCGACCGACTGACCTCCGAAGCCGGCAATCCCAACCGCAGCCTGTATGACAACAACAAAGCGGTGTATGGCCTGCTGCGTTACGGCGTGGACGTGAAAATCGAAGCGGGGAAGGCGACGGAAACGGTCCACCTGGTGAATTGGCACGAGCCAGCGCAGAACGATTTCGCGATCGCCGAAGAGGTCACGCTGCGAGGCAAGCACGAGCGGCGGCCGGACCTCGTGCTGTATCTCAATGGCATCGCCGTCGGCGTGATCGAACTGAAGAACAGCCGCGTTTCCATCGGCGACGGCATCCGTCAGAGCCGCTCGAACCAGACCGCGGAATTCAACGAGTGGTTCTTCAGCACGGTGCAGTTCCTCTTCGCCGGTAACGATTCCGAGGGACTGAAGTACGGCGCGATCGAGACGCAAGAAAAGTATTTCCTCACCTGGAAGGAAGACGAGGCGGACAACAGCCGCTTCAAGCTCGACAAGTACCTGCTCAAGATGTGCGCCAAGCAGCGACTGCTCGAACTGATGTACGACTTCGTCCTCTTCGATGGCGGGGTGAAGAAGCTGCCGCGGGTGCATCAATACTTCGGCATCAAGGCGGCTCAGCAGCAGGTGAAGGCTTTCAAGGGTGCATCATCTGGCACACGCAGGGGAGCGGGAAAAGCATCGTCATGGTGCTGCTGGCCAAGTGGATTCTGGAAATCAATCCGAACGCTCGCGTGATGATCGTCACCGACCGCGATGAGTTGGATAAACAGATCGAAGGGGTCTTCACCGAAGCGGGTGAGCCGATCACTCGCACCAGCAGCGGACACGACTTGATGGTCCAGCTCAGCCAGCCCAAGCCCCGTCTGCTTTGCTCGCTGGTGCATGAGTTCGGCAAACAGGGGGTGGAGAACTTCGAGCAGTTCATCCGGGACTTGCAGACGCAGCCCTGCCAGACGGTGGGCGATCTGTTTGTCTTCGTCGATGAATGCCAT
>JANMLE010001138.1:0-5954 GCA_031372385.1 Planctomycetota bacterium
CGCGGGGTTGTACTTGGACAGGTTCTAAGCGAGGGACGATTCCACGCGGGAATCCCCGCTGCCCTCGCTCACGCTTCGGGTTACTTGCTTATACCTCGCGCGGCCCAAAGTGAGACGTTTTCGTTTAACCGCTACGCCAACGGCGTGCGCGCAGGGGGGGCGAACCGTTGATCGCGCGCACGCCGTTGGCGTAGCGGTTAAACGTCCCAGTCAAGGCCGCGCGAAGTATAATGCCAGTGCCGTTTGACGTTGGCCCACGGTCAAGCCACCTATTTCAGGTGGTCGACAATCTGCTGATCGAGGTTTGGAATCCTGCGTCGCAGATGCTGGCTGAGTGGCGTCGGAGCCTTCCCGGACTGGACCTCCGCAAAGTACGCCGCCAAAGCTTCGCGGGCTGCGGGAGGACCATGCAGGATGAAATGGATCACACCCCACGCATCGCGGTAGTCCTTGCCTCCCATGTCCGTCAGTTCGCGTTTGGCCTCCAACCGTTCCAGTGCCGGCCGCCAGCCAAAGCGGATCGCAAACTTCAAATCGTTGCGGTGCGGGTTCTGCTTCTCGCGCAGGCCGGGTGAGACTTCGAAGTACTCCGCCAATCCCTCATCCAACCACAGCGGGACGTACGGCAGCGCGGTGTGCAGCAGGGCGTGCGTCGTCTCGTGACGCACGTCGATATCCAAGCCCGAGTGCCGGTACGCATAGACTCGGCCGGCATCCGTTCCCTGTACGAAGAGCGCCTGGCGCTTGGTTCCGTCGGGAACGCGCTTGCTCACGTAGTCGTTGTAGCTCCAGCGGCTGCGGAACAGGTGAATCTGAATCGCTCCACCCGATTCGCATTTCAAACCAAGCTGGCGTTCGATGTCGAGCTGCAGATCCCCCAAGTCGTCGACCAGACCCTGGACGTCGCGCAGGGCGAATTCCGACCGGATCAGATACGGACCGACTTGTTGTTCCTCGACCCAGCCTCCACCCGACGCCGCGCGCAACGGTGCGAGCACGAAAGCCAGAACACAGAGAATCGCCGGGAGTCGTTGCATGCGGCGGGATGTAGCTCAGTTGCCGCAGAACCGTCAAGAGGAAGAGATGGAAGTGGCGAGTGGCGAGTGGCGAGTGGTGAGGAAGAAAGAATTGTCACGCGAGGACTTGCTTGATGCCGGGGATCTCGGCCAGCCGAACTTTGCAGGCCCAATTGGCAACACTCTCCACTCTCCACTCTCCACTCCTCACACCACCGCCCGTTGTCGGTGGCTGCCCCAGAGGTGCCTGGGGATCACGCCGATGCCGATCAGGACCAGTTGGCTGAGCACGAACAGACCGAGCTTGATGACCGTCCCTTCCGTGAATCCGTAGGAATGCAGGCCCGCCCCCAGTTCGTTCACGCCCCACCATGACCAACTGACGAAGATGTTGCCGGCAATGGCCAGCACGGCCATCCCGCGTTCCTTGACCATGCCGCCCCAGCGGGCATGCAGAACGAGCGCATTCCACAGCACGATGATCAGTGCGCCATTCTCCTTCGGATCCCAACCCCAGAACCGGCCCCACGAATCGTCGGCCCACAGGCCGCCGAGAACCGTGCCCACAAAACTGAAGAAGATCGAGAAGCAGAGCGTGCCGTAGATCATCCGGCTCAGATCCTTGCCGATCTCGGGGGTGAGCGACGGCGTGAAGACGCCGCGCAGCACATAGACCACGCCGAGCAACCCGGCGAGATACGTCGTGGCATAGCCAAGCGTGATCGTGGTAACGTGGGTCGACAGCCAGAAATTCGTGTCGAGCACCGCCTGCAACACGGTGAAGGTGTCGCCTTTCAGCGCCAGGCCATCCGCGATCAGCAGTGTCGCGTAGCCCGCCACCGACGCAATCAAATTGCCGATCCCCAGACGGAAGACCAGTTCCAGGATCAGGCCGAGGACCACGCAGCCCCAGCCGATAAACACGGCCGACGAATACAGGTTCGTCACCGGGGGCCGCCCCGAAATGTAGATCCGCCCCACCAATGCCAGCGTGTGCAGGCACAGGACCGAGACCAACAGCCAGAACGCCATGCGGTTGAAGCCCTGCGTCCATCCCAGCCATCCGCAGGCACCGACGACGAAGGCCAGGACGTACAACCGATCAGCATGGGTGAACGGCCGGAAGTGATTGAAGAACGCTTCGAATCGCGTCGCAAACAGACTCAGGTCGCGGGGCGGATGATCTTCGAGCAACTTCTGATACGCGGAGACAGCCCGGTTGAAGTCTTGGGGCCGTTTCTTGTTCTCACCGCTGCCGTGGCTGTCGGCATACGTCGACAGGATTTCCTTCCACGCCAACACTGCGGGGGATTCGGGTTTCTTTTCCCGCACATGCGCGAAGAGGTCCGCGATCCAGGCGCCGGACAGCGTCTGCCACTCTTGGTCCTTGTCCTGCGGGCCGACGGCAAACACGGGCTGTCCCTGTTTGGCCAGCATCGGTTCGAATTGCATGCCCATTTGGAACGTGCGCAGCTTCTCGCTGTCGGGAGCGTTCTCGACCAGACGAGGCAGGCCGAAGGCGAACATCAGGCTGTCGAACGTCGACAGTTTGGTGTCCAGTTCCAGCACTTTGCGCTGGTAGGTGCTCAACGAACGCTTGTCCTTTTTAGCCACCTCGCGAGCCAGTTCGACCTGTTCGCGAAACTCCTTCTCACGACTGCGAATCTCATTGCGGGAATACCGCATCCCCTCGCGCTTCTTGACTCCGATCGTTTCCTGAACCTCCAGGTTTTCGACCTTGAACACTTCGTATTCGTTGGCCACATCGGTGCCGGCGATGACGTCCAGCAACCATTGAATGGCAGGGATCTGACGCTTGTCTTGGCCATGGCCGATCTCCACATGCGTTCGCCCCGAGATCTCCAGCAACGCGGTGTAGGCGGCAGAATCGAGCGGCTTGACGCGCCCCTCCTGCACGACCGGAATCTGCCCGAAGCGGTACAGATCGTAGTCCACGAGCTTGGAACCGGGCGGGACGGCCCGGCCGATGATGTACGCTCCCGCCACCAGCACGATGGTTGCCGCGGCGGCGATCGATGGCCAGTCGAACGGTTTCGCGATCGATGTCACAGCCGGAAGCTGACGGGCAGCCAGCATTTGTTTGGCGGCCGGCTTCATGCCCAACCGTTCGGCGAGTCGGGCCGCGCCGGCGCTTTGATGGACCGAATCGCTCCGCATCAGGAACCGGACGAGCAGTAACAGGAAATGGACCAGCATCCCGATCGCCACCAGCATGCATGCGACGTAGGGCATCATCCAACCGGAGTTGGCGACGACCGACAGCGTTGTATGCTCGACTCCCGTCCCTCGTTCTTGGAAGTAGCCGCTCTGATAGAACGTCTCGTTGGCGAACCGGAGTGGATTGTTCATCCAGATCGTTTTCGTTTCGTTGACGTTCCGCGTCGCATCCTTGATGAAGACCGTCGACGCGTAGTTGCGCGGCGTTGTCGTCCCGAGATAGTCCTCCTTGCGCACGTCCTTCAAGCGGAAATGAAATGGCTTGTAAAAGCGTTTGGGCCGCAGGGCCAGCTCGAAGGTCTTGTCTCCGACGCGGATCTCGTCGGTTTCATTGCTCATCGACAGCAGCATGCCGACCAGATAGGTTCCGATCGGCTGGTTGCTTTCGCGGTCGGTCAGTGTGACGTAGGCTGCGGCCATGTCGACCTTGCTGTCCGAATCCGTGCCGCTGCCCGGCTTCTTCGGCTCGGCGAACCATTCCACCCCCAGCCCGGCCGTCGCGAGATTCTTGTCGCGCGACGAGGCCGATCGCAGGTGCGAGTTGTGCAGCACGTCCCGGATCTCGATGCGGAACGGAAGCTCGGGCAGGTCGATCGTCTTGTCGGTTTTGACCATCGACCGCGGAATCGCCGTGACACGCTCTTCACCCGCCTTTGATTTGTCGATCACCGCCAACTCGAATGTGCGAATGTCGTGGACGAACGCGGTGGTCTCGCCCTCTTCCAGGTTCATCTGCGTTTCAACCGCCGTCATCGCGACGTGCAGTTCGTAGAACATCATCAGGCCGATCCCCGAATGCAGCAGCACGATGCCCGATCGCTTGCCGAAGACCACCCAGCACCCGGCCATCAACGCGGCCGACGCGAATCCCCCCTGGGTCAACTGCCAGAGGATTCGCATCGAGGAATCGCTCGGGCGGGCGGATGAGCCCGAATACAACAACCATCCAAACAGGACCGCCAACAGGACTGTCACAGTCACCATCAGCCGGGCGGCGAACTCCAAGGTCGTTGTTGCTGTCTCGCGCCAGGACTTCTGCACGGCCATGACCGTGACGTAGAGCGACCCGAGGCACAGCAATCCGACCAGTCCCACGTAGCCGATCCAGAGGACCGGGTAGGGAACCCACGGATCGGTTTGAAAGCTGCGAGTGTTTCCCGCCGACGCGATGATGAACCATGTCACCCCGCACCCCGCCGCAATCGCCACCAACCCCGCGAGCAATCGGGCACCGGTCGCCTGCTTCTTGAATCGGACGGCATGGGCCGAGATGAGGTTCAACGCGAGCAGCAGGCCGATCAGCTTGCCACCGGGGAACCAGAATCCCGGTCCCGACGGATTGGGAAACTCCGGCGTCGGCACGGCGGGCTGGGTCATGCTCTTCAGCCCGTGCATCACCGAGAGACACAGTCGGCCGAAGGCGGAGATCTCATCGGAGTTCGCGGGCATCTCGGGCACGAACGACGGGGGAAAGAAGATCGAGAACGGGATCCAGGCGCACCAGCAGCGGAAGTACTGGCCGATCACCTCCCAGATGTCCTTGTCCACTTGGGCGAATGTCCCGGCGAAGATCAGGAAGATCGACAGCGCGAACAACACAACCGTCAGCCGCAGTGACGCGGCTGGTTCCAGAATCCGCTTGACGATGTCCCAGACATTCAGACCTTGCGGCTCATGTTGAGACAACCGGACGGTTTCTTCGTCAGGGTGAATTTCCAGATCGATCGCCATGAATCACCACAACCTTCTCAGATTTATTCAGCGCGTCTGACCGTGGTCCGGACCCCTTGGTCCGGACGACAGCGATCGTCGTCGCAGTACTTCTCAGAGCGTGTGAATGAATCGAGCCGCGCCCGTCAGGAAGCGGTTGTCAGTCGTTGAAAATCACCGCTCCCTGACGGTCGCGGCTCGAAACATTCACAAGCTCTCAGTCGTCGCCGTGTTGCTCACCGTGGCAAGCCGTCGTCAGAACTTCAGCGATTTGGCGAACGCCTCAAACCGCTTTCGCTCTGTCACGGCCAATTCCGGATCGCCCATCAGTTTCACAAACACCGACTGTTCGCCGTTCTCGATCATCAGACCCAGCATGGTCTGTTCTTCGCCCTTCAGTTCCACCAGTTGGCCGGTTCGCTTGCCAACTTCGAACTTCTGCAATGACTTGTTGATTTCATCCTCGGTCTGTGGGGTCAGCCCCAACTGGCCCCGCCAGCGGTTCACGTTGGCCATCCTCGAACCCCCGGCGATCGAGAGAGTGATTCGCACCCGCTTCTTGCCGTCCACCACTTCAAACGCAGCCATCGTCAACATGGGGGGCCGAACCCGAATCCACTCTTTGGGCTGGTCATATTGGATGTCCGCAGTCTCGTCGTCAGGAGCCTCAGCCCTCGGTTCGGCGGCCCTCGGTTCGGCGGCTGCCAGCGGCGGCATGGCTTTTGGCATCCCCGAATTCGGTTTGAGTTTTCCGGTGATGTTCAGCAGCGTGATGTTGAACTTGTCCGTCTTGATCGTCTCCGTGCGCGACGGCAGATCCTCGGCCTCGATGAACGGCAGGTCGAGTTGATTGCGCCAGCGGTTGATGTTGTCGAGCAAGCCTTTCGTGAGATCCTTGCCGGCGGGCAGTGTCGTCACCGAGACCTCCAGCGGCGATTCACCGGGCGTGACCAGAGTCGCAGTCCGCATCTCACCCGGCTTGACGGGCTT
>JANMLE010001187.1:0-1288 GCA_031372385.1 Planctomycetota bacterium
GGCCAAAAAGACCTTCAACTCCGGACCCAGTTTCCGCAACGACTTCGCATCCATGCTCGATCTCCCGTATCCCCATCAGGGACACGGGTTATGCCAACATTTTCAAAACGCGAACAGACCAGGTTAGCGCTGTAGGTCTAGCGTCCGGCTCTTGCGTGGGTAACCCGTCCGAACCGGGGCTAGCGCCCTGCGGCTCATTGAGTTGCCAGGAAGATTTGCCACACTCGCGCGAGGGCGGTCAACTGCTCGCCGGGGTCAACGCGATCTGTTACAAGTGATGCCGGCGCAGCAGACGATCACGGATGACGTCATCGACGTGATCAATCCACCCACCTCGCTCTGCAAGGAATCCGTGATGCCCGCCGATCCCACCAAGACTCATGTGGCCAAGACCCTCGCCCACACCGCGCCGCTGGTCGGTTGCCGATTCGATCCCACGGGACGTTACGTGTTCGCTGGTGGCGAAGACAACAAGTTCATTCGCTGGGAACTGGCGTCGGGAACTAAGACCGAATTCACCGCGCACGACAGTTGGGTCCACAGCCTGGTCTTCTCGGCCAACGGCGAAACGCTGGTGAGCGGCGGCTACGACGGCCGGTTGATTTGGTGGCCCGCCACCGCCGAAAAGCCGGCCCCCATTCGCACCGTCGAGGCTCATCAAGGTTGGCTGCGGGCGATCGCGGTCAGTCCCGATGGAAAGCTGCTCGCCACGTGCGGCAATGACCTGAAGGTCAAGCTCTGGAACTTCGCCGACGGCACCCTGGTGCGCGAATTGGTCGGCCACGAACGGCATGTCTATCACGTCGCCTTCCATCCCGATGGCAAGCAGCTTGCGTCCGGCGACCTGACCGCGAAGTTCATTCACTGGGAGGTCGACACCGGCAAGCGGGTGCGCGACTTCGCCGTCGCCAGCCTCATCAAGTACGACCCCACATTCATGGCCGACTACGGCGGACCGTACTCCCTGCAGTTCACCGCCGACGGCAAACGCCTCGTCGCGGGCGGAATCACCAACGTGACGAACGCCTTCCGGAGTCGGCAATCCGATCATTGTCGAGATCGACTGGGAAACGGGCAAGGACGCGTTCTCTCATCTGGCCAGGGCCTACATCAACGGCAAGGCGTTCGGTCTGGTGCTGCACCCGGAAGGCTTCGTGATCGGCGCCACCGGCGGCGGCGGCGGCGGCCACCTCTACTTCTGGAAGCACGATTCGAAGGACGAGTTCCACACCCTCAACCTCGGCAACACCTGCCGCGACCTGTCGCTGCATCCCGACAACCTGCAACT
>JANMLE010001188.1:0-5130 GCA_031372385.1 Planctomycetota bacterium
AATTCACCGCCACGCCACGGTCGCCTGCCGACAAGAAGCAGGCGGCTGAACGGTCACGGATGACCCATGAACCGACATACCCCGCTGTTCCGCGTCGCATTTCTGTCGCTGCTGCTGGCGCTGTCGCTGCCGTCGCTGGTCTACGTGGCGGCGCACGTTCGTCAACGGCAATTGCAGTCGACCGCCAATCCCCGCTGGGCTCGTTTCAACGATGTGAACGGGTCGCGAACCGATGACAAGCCGACGCCGCAGGTTCGCACTGCGGTCGACACCAAGCCGAAGTCCGCGGATGTCCGCACGGCCGATTCCCACCGGATTCCGGTGCGGCCGATTGGTCAATCCACCGGGATGACGGGTTCAGCCACAGGCAACCTCCGCAACGAAGCGCCCCCCGCGGTCGTGGCCGCAACCGTCCCCGTCGAAATCCAGTCGGGACGTCCCCGCTCCAGCCAGAACACGGCTCGACTGCCACAGTCTTCCCCCGAAGTCTTGTCACCTCAGCAAACCGCGGATCTGCGACCGGCACCTGACAAGACCGACGCGCGGGTGCCAGACCCGGATGACATGGCGATCTCAGAGACCGTTGTTCCGCCAACGGCACGGCGCGTGAGCCCCAAGCCCAAGATTGAGTTCCGGGCCTTGGAAGAGACCAGCCCCGCCAGCGATACCGCTGCCAGTCGGATGGAAGCTCGTCTGGTGGGAATGCAGCGCCGGCTCGATCAACTGGCTCAGGTGCAGGTCGACAAGCAGGTGTCGGATCTGGACCGCGCGTTGAACCTGCTGCAACAAGCCCAGCAGGCACAACAAAACCAGCCCTCGCAACAACCACAGCCGGGCCCGCGCCCGTTTGATGTTCCCGCAACAGCCGCACCGTCGGTTGGTCCCGCGCCGTCCTCGTCCTCGGCGGGAAGAGCCGGCACCGGCACGGGCCGTTCATCGGGAACCGTCAGCAACGGCGGCAGCGGACGTGAACCGTCCATCAAGATCATTCAGGGTGACTTGGGTGACCATGACGAGCGGTTTTCGATCCAGGTCCAGGAGGCGAACCTGACCGAAGTCCTCGAAATGCTCGGGCAACTCGCCGGGGTGAATATCCTGTCCAGCCGCGACGTGGTGGGACGAGTCTCACTCAACCTGCAGGACGTCACGGTCGACCGGGCGCTGGATGCGATCCTCAAGTCGCAGGGATTCGTTCACGAACGCGATGGAGACATCATCTATGTTCGGACCGCGAACGAAGACACCACCCTGAAGCAGGCCAATCGCAAGCTGATCACGAAGGTCTACCAGCCGCTCTACATCAGTGCCAACGAACTCTCGAAGTTGATCTCACCGATACTGACCAAGGGCGATTCACGTTTCTCGGTGACGTCACCAGCGCAGGTCGGTATCGCCCAAACGCCGACCGCGGCCGGCGGCGACGGCCTGTCGCAGCGCGACGCCCTGCTGGTGCAGGACTATCCCGATGTGCTCGCGGAAGTCGACCGGATCATCATCGAAATGGACGTGCCACCGCTGCAGGTCATCATCGAGGCCAAGATTCTCAACGTGAGGTTGTCGGATTCGATGGAGTTCGGAGTCAACTTCGCGATGCTCAACGGCGCGAAGAACAACCTGGTGTCGACGGGCGACAGCGGCATCCTGGCAGGAACGACCCCGGCATTCCCGGCCACCAGCCTGGCACCGCCCGTGGGCGACTTCCTCGCCCACACGGCCGGACTGAAGTACGGCTTCATTCAGGGGGATGTCACGGGCTTCATCAAGGCCCTCGAAAACATCGCCGACACCAGCCTGGTCGCCGCGCCGCAGCTTCGCGTCCTCAACAAGCAGAAGGCCGAAATGATCATCGGCGGCCGGGTCGGCTACAGCACCAACGTCGTCACCAACAACACGGTGACTCAGAACGTGCAGTTCCTCGACTTCGGGACCAAGCTGATCTTCCGTCCGTTCATCTCGCCTGATGGTCTGGTTCGTCTGGAAGTCCATCCGGAACGCAGCACGGCGACCATCAACAAGACCACCCTGCTGCCCGACCAATCCGTCACGGAAGTCACGACGAACGTCATGGTCCGCGACGGCACCACCGTGGTCATCGGCGGTCTGATTTCGGAGGAGACGACGGAGTCGATCGACCGCGTGCCGCTGCTGGGCGCACTCCCCCTGGTCGGCGCGGCCTTCCGCAACAAGTCCGAACAGACCGTTCGCAACGAAATGATCGTCCTCATCACGCCGCGGATCGTGACCGAACCCGAAGCCGCCATCGAGGGCGAGAAACTGCAGTTCGAAACCCAGGAACGGGCGGCCGACTTCCGCAACAACCTGAGTCCCGTCAATCGCACCAGCTTGACCCGCGCCCACTTTGAGCGGGCAGCCGACTACTTCGAGCAGGGCAACCTCTTGAAGGCCAAGCAACAGATCGACGCGGCCCTGCGGCAAAACAAGGCCGACCTGGAATGCCAGAAACTGAGGTTGAAAATCGACCACGCCCTGCGCGACCAACAAGCCAAAGCCTGGCGCTGGCCCGGCAGCGGCAACCGAGCCGTGCAGCGCTGAACGCGAGGGCGTCTTGTAGGACGGATTTCCAATCCGTCCGAGTCTTACTCCTTCTCTTTGAATCCAAACATGGCCGTCACGAACTGGAATCGCGACCCGCCTCCCGGCTTCCAAGGGCTGCATCCCGACAAGCCGATTACCTTCTACGTTCGGCACCTCCCGCACTGGCGTCAGGATGGAGCTTCTTACTTTGTCACGTTCCGCTTGGCTGACTCGTTGCCGCAATCAAAACTGGCTGAACTCGACGCGATCCGGCGCGAGTGGGAGCGAAAGCATCCATCTCCGAGGACTGAAAAGGACTGGGACGAATACACCCAAGTGGTGACGCAACAAATCGAACAGGCGCTGGATCAGGGTTTCGGCGAGTGCTGGCTGAGAGATCCCGAACTGGCCGGAAAGCTGGTCGGTTCGCTGCGATACTTCGATGAAGTACGGTACGAACTGGGTTGCTTCGTCGTGATGCCAAACCACGTGCATGCCATCATGCGACCATTGGCCCCTGCTCAATTCCCTTTGGAGAAGTTGCTTCAGAGCGTGAAACGAGATTCGTCGGCCGGGATCAACAAGGCACTCGAACGCTCGGGTACGCTGTGGCAGGATGAAAGCTACGACCGAATCATCCGCGATGAGGAGCACCTGTACCGGTGTATCCAGTACATCGGCCGGAATCCGACGAACGCCGGATTGAACGCGAATGAGTTTGTCCTATGGGTTCGGCCCGAGTGGGAGCGACTGGGCTGGGGTTTCAACGGCGCGGGATGAGGTGGCACAGCGGCGAAGTGTGTCTTCCAAGTTCGTGCTGTGCTGCCTGAATCGAGAGCGAAGGGTTTGACGGACGGATTGGAAATCCGTCCTACGGGAAGAACTGCCATCTACCCGCGCCGGATCGCTTCCATCGGCGACATCCGCACGGCCCACCAGGCCGGGTACAACCCGCCGACCACTCCGAGCACCGTGCTAAATCCCAGGCTGAACAGCAGCAGTGCCGGGCTGGCGTACATGTGGACCTTCGTCGGCATCAGGAAGTTCGTCAACTGGACGACTCCCCAGCCGAGCAGGCAGCCGCTGGTCCCGCCGACCACGCCGAGCAGCGCGCTCTCCCACGTGATCAGCCGCAGGATATCCCACGCCGACCAGCCGTTCGCCTTGAGCACGCCAAACTCGATCATCCGCTCGGCAACACTCATCAGCATCGTGTTCAGAATGCTGAGCAGCGCGATCACCACGCCGATCCCCGTCATCATCCACAGGAAGATGTCCAGATCGCTGGTCAGTTCCTTGACCTTCGCCCCCCAATCACTCGCCGACCGGATCTCCAGAGCCTCTTCCTTGGCTGCGGCGGAATCGCCGTTCGCGGAGTCCGCTGCGGGGGAGGGGTTCGTCTGCAACAAGGTCGCGGCGACGTTGAGCAAATCGACGGGACCGCCACTGGCCAGCGCGTCCAATCGATTCGCCGATCCCGCGTTTCGTCCGCGGAACACCGCCTGAATGTTTTCGATCAACTCGGCATTGGGGACCGTTCCATCCGGCTCGAAGTAGATCGATGTGATGAACCGGTCCTCGATCTTCGAGATCTTCCGCACGGCGGCAACGTCCAACACGATGGCCACGTCGAGCAGCAGCGAATCGCAGTGGTAGATGCCGACGATAGTCAGGTCAAACGAATCGACGCGCAGCCGGTCGCCGACTCCCTTGTGAAACGCCTTGGCGATCGGCTGGCTGACGATACAGTTGAGCGTTCCCCGATCCTCCAGGGTGAGAAACCGCCCGGCCACCAGGTCGTCCCGGTACACCGCCTTTTTCAGGACGAGGGTGTTCTCGATATCGACCCCGAACAGCAACCGCGGCGGACTGAATGTTGGCTTCCCCTCGACCAACTGAGCCCGCGCCCAGACCTCGGGCCGAACGATGCGCACCCCTTTGACCGTGGCGATCTCGTCAGCCCACGCCGAAGGAATCCGCGAAAAGAGCGGAATCGGAGCCCCCGGCTGCATCGCCGCCAGCCCCGGAATTCGTCCAAACGATTTGTTGAGCGTGTCGTCGATCCCGACCGCAATCGAAAACAAACCGACCATCCCCATGATGGCCACCGTCAGCCCCAGCAGCGCCAGCAACGAGCGAACGGGGCGACTGAGAAGATTCTGGGCGGCAAATCGAAACATGGAAGTGAACTCGCGTGGCAGTCGATCGGGGTTTGGTCGGAGCATACCGAGGTGGCGATGCCGGGTGGTAGCTCTACGGCGAAGGATTGGCTCGATGGAGTCAGTGCCAAGTGAGAAGTGATTCGTGCAAAGTGCAAAGTGCAAGATACTCCCGCCAACGGGCGCGGTTGGCGCGGCGACCACCGGACAGCACGACCGGGAGCCTGTTCAGGAGCGGAGCCGTCATTGCCCCCACGATTTTGCACTTTGCACTAAACCTACAGCGCCAACCTGACAGTGGAAGTCGCTGTGTTTGCTGTCTTTTCAGCCCGGAGGGCGACAGATGGTAGCCCACGGCGCGAGCCGTGGGTGGAGTGGCAGAGGGACCGCATTTAGCCCGGAGGGCGACACTTTGACCGACCGTTGAACTTCCTTC
>JANMLE010001203.1:0-2425 GCA_031372385.1 Planctomycetota bacterium
ACCGCCACCGATGCCGACACGGCAATGACCGCGGTCCGGCACCAGGTGCTGTCGAGTGACATTGACCAGTGGCTGAAGTCCAACCCGCAATTGCAGGCTCTCGACGGGACGCAGCTCACCAATCTGCATCGCGAGGTTCACCGGTTGCAAGGCGAGAAGCAGCCGCGCGTGCGGGATCTGATCTTGGACCTGTGGATCGGCCTTCAACGCGAACGGCTGCTCTCGTCAACCGGCTCGCGACTGAGCAGCAGAGGTGCGGACCTGCGCCGGCGGCTCACCACGCGCGGCGAACGGGCCATGCGGCTGCGGCAGGTGATCGCCGTCGGCGCGAAGATCGACGGGGGCGATCCGCTGTTTGATCTCCGTCCGGTCTGGATGGCCAGTCCCGAGACCGTCGCGCAGATCTTTCCGCGCGCCGAGTTGTTCGATGTCGTCATCTTCGACGAAGCGTCGCAGTGCCGCTTGGAGGAAGCCCTGCCGGTCCTCACGCGGGCCAAGCGGGTCGTCATCGCCGGCGATCCGAAACAGCTTCCCCCCACGCGGTTCTTCGAATCGGCGGTCATCACCAGCGACAACACCGACATCGAAACCGACCAGGATCTGTTCGAAGCGCATCAGAGCGAAGTCGAGGATCTGCTCACCGCCGCCCTGTCCCTCGACATTCAGGAGAGTCACCTCGACGTCCACTATCGTTCGCGCAATGCCGATCTGGTTGAGTTCAGCAACCAGCAGTTCTACGGCTCGCGTTTGCAGGCGATTCCGGGACATCCGCGCAACCGCATCCGGTTCGCACCGATCACGCTCTATCAGGTCGCCGGTGTCTACGAAGAGCGTACCAACGCGGCCGAAGCAAGTCGGGTCTGTCAGATCGTCGCGGATCTGCTGCGCCGGTCGGAACCGCCGTCGATCGGCATCGCCTGCTTCAACTTGACCCAGCGCGACCTGATCTTGGACACGCTCGCGGAACTCGCCGCCGAAGACAGCGAGTTCGCTGGCCGACTGGCCACCGCGCGCAGCCGGATCGGTGCCGGCGCCTTCGAGGGACTGTTCGTCAAGAACTTGGAGAATGTCCAGGGGGACGAACGGGACCACATGATCATCAGCACGACGTACGGGCCGGACAAACAGGGCCGTTTCTACCGCCGCTTCGGTCCCTTGGGCCAGGCCGGTGGCGGACGTCGCCTGAACGTGCTGATCACCCGGGCGCGCGAGGAAGTCCATCTGGTCACTTCGATTCCCGCCGACCTTTACCGCAACCTGCCTCCCATCCCGGAAGGTCAACACCCCGGCGGCGGCTGGCTGCTGTTCGCCTATCTCGACTACGCCGAACGTCTCGCCCACGACTACAGCCAATGGCGGGCCGAGACTCCCGCCTGCGACTCGTCAGCACCCGCGCGCGCCATCGAACGCCCATCGCGCACGCCGTCACAGTTCGCCAGACAACTGGCCCAATTGATCGCCACGCGGCACAACGTCGGCAGCGACATCCACTGGGGCAACGACGGTTTCTGCGTCGACGTCGCGTTCCATCACCCCCGCCACCCCGAAAACCGCACGCTCGGCCTGCTGTGCGATGGCACGCGTTTCCAATACGCCGACGATCCGGTCGCCTGGGACGTCTTCCGCATGGCGATCTTGGAAGGCCAGGGCTGGCAACTGAGTCGCTGCTGGACACCCGAATTCTTCCGCGATCCGGCAGGTTTCCTCGGGCAATTCCTCGCTGAAGCGACCCGCATCGCCGACACAGACCCCGACCCGGAAGGGATCCCCGTCGAACCGGAGAAGCCCTGACTGCTGACCGCCGAGTGGTCGAACAACTTTGATTTGCCGGATTGCTGTAGCACGGACGCCTCGTTCCTGCGTCCATCGATATCGGAGGTTCCGCACGGACGAGGCGTCCATGCTACCGCAGTTGTTAATGCGCCGGTCCTTACTCTTGGCCGTCGATGTTGAGTTGCACATCCGGCCGCGCCTGGCGGAATGCGGCGATGTCGGCGGCGGTGTAGCGGCGGAGTTTTTCTCGCTCTTCCGCCGACGAGGCGCCATGAACGCTGAACGATATGAGACGCGGCATTGCCGCCACGGCTTGAAGCGATGCCGCATCGACCGCGATCAAGTCCAGGATCGTCAGTTGTTCCAAATTGGCGAAGCGTTTGACCGGCAGCCAGTCGGCGGCATCTGTGAGCGCCTCCGGTCCCGAGCCATACTGATCACGCATCACCAACTCGCGAAGTTTCTGGTCGAGCTTCGCGAGCCGCAGCATGCACTTTCGATCGGGGACATCAACGCCGAGTGAATCAATACCGGACGTGACCGACAGAAGTCGCTTGGACAGCGGTTCGTAGCACGGACGCCTCGTCCGTGCGCGAAGGTCATGGGCGATTTCAGACGCACGGACGAGGCGTCCGTGCTACGGGGACTTTTG
>JANMLE010001220.1:0-3454 GCA_031372385.1 Planctomycetota bacterium
GTGACGCAACCGGTCCTGTGGGAAGACTCCATCCGCTGGCTGCTGGGGCAGGGGGCCGCACCGTTCTACGAAGTCGGCCCCGGAAAAGTCCTGAAGGGCCTGATGAAACGGATCGACCGCAAGATCGACTGCGAATCGGTCAACGACAGCCAGTAGACGGCAGCAACGAACAACTCGACATCTTCGACGTTGCGCGTGCCGCGACTTTGAAAATGACTTCAGCCGACGAACGACCCAAGTAACCCGCACGCACAAGGCGGCCTGATGAACGACTGACATTCAACGAAGCCAGAAACCATTGAGCGGCCAAAAACCGCCGCCTTGTGCGTGTCGGGTTGACCGACTTGTTGGCCGTCGATTGCGGTTCAATCGAAAACATTTCAGCCGCCGAACCGCTGTCAATTCGCCGACAAACCATCTGCCGGCTGTTGTTCGTTTGCATTCCGCCGTTCGTGGCTACGCGACAGCAGCGTGGCGTTCCTGAAGGCGAGTCAACAGCCGACAGGCCGCCGCTGCCAATTCGTCGTCCTCACAGTCCCACACTGACTCCACTTGTGGTCCACGCGCCAATGTCGCCAGGTTGGTTAGCATTTGCCCCAGACGCAGTTCCGGGTCGGCTTCACTCAACTCGGCAATCAAACGCAGCAGTTCTTCTCGGGAACTGGTCATGACAATTTACTCCCAATTGTTGGCAGGTGACCGACCGGTTGTGCCAAGTCGTCCACGATTTCCACGGTGATCAGTTGACCGGGCAGCAATTTGGCCGCCCGCGTCGCTCTCGTGACTCCATTGTAGACCACATACTCGCCGTCTTTGCCACGATAAACTTCCGGCGGCGGCATACTGTCAACCGAATTGCCGAACCGGGCAATCTGGCGGTGTAGTTTGTAAAGGTCTGCCCCAGCGAGACGCGTGGTGGGCAGATGCAAGTCTCGCGGATCGACATCAACGAACAGTCGTGGATTCATGCCCGTAGGTTATCGGCTTCGGAAGCTCAGGCAAACCGGTCACGGTGAATTTCGTTGCAGGGACATTTTTGCGAAGTCCGCCTGCCGCGATCAATTCCGAGCGAGCGCTTCACGGCGCAATCAATTGCAAGCGATCGCGGGTCACGGCTTCGAGTGGCCGCTTGAAGCACGCAATTCGCGTGTGGTTCATTGCGGTTCCGCGGTTGATCGCCCAACGAAACGGTTAAGCGGACCGAACAAGCGGCGCGAAGTACGAGAGACTTTCGATGACAGGCAACGCCTTGCACACCGATAAACCCGCCGCTTGTTCGGGTCCGCTTGAACCGCTTGGTACGCCTGGCATGGCGAATGACTTGTGGGGTGCGAGTCCCCTGTACGAGAACGAAGGTCTGAAGGTAGGCAGGATACCAACTGTGACTCCGATTGACCAAGTACGAGACGAGGGCCACTGCGGAAGGGTAACTGACCGTGGGGAGGAAGCCTGCGAATGTGTCGGTAAGCTGACAAAGAGTCGTCGTCAGCCGCATTCTCGTCCAAGCTGCGAGGCTACGAACAGAAACCCGATACAAGGCCGGTGCGGACAGGTGAGTGGGCCAAGCTTCACGAAACCGTCTTCGTTCATCCGCATTGGTAAATCGGGAGCTTGTGCAGCGAAAGTCATCCGTCTTATCCAGGGAGATCCGCCCGACGTATCTGTCACCCAGGCTTGCCTGAAGGCAGAGCTGTCACCGGTCAACGGTGGCGGTGTCGGGCGGAAGTCAGCAGAGGCCGTGGTACTGTCTCGTCGCATTCCAGCGACGACGGGAAGGGCCGAACCATGAGGAACAGGGAGGAGCAACCGACGGATTCGGATCGAGGTGCCCCGCAGCGGATGTTCGACTTCGGCGACGAAGGCGAACTGAGGCTGCTCGCGAAATTACTCCGTCCGGAGTGTACCGATCCGGCATTCGCCGACACGCCGTCCCTGAGTGTTTCATCAGACGTCGAGTTGATGGAGCTGGTTGTCCATCCGCACACTCTCGCACGCGCGTGGCGTCAGGTCCAACGGAACCGGGGAGCCCCCGGCCCGGACGGCCTGACGATTGCCGAGTTCGAGGGCTGGTGTGTCGAGCACTGGCCGGCGGTCCGGCGACAGCTACTGGATGGCACGTACCGGCCCTCGCCGGTGCGGCGCAAGACCATTCCGAAAGACGGTGGCGGTGAGCGGCAGCTCGGCATACCCAACGTGCTGGACCGACTCATTCAACAAGCCATCTGCCAAGTTCTGACGCCGATCTTTGATCCGGGATTTTCCGAGTCGAGTTTCGGCTTTCGCCCCGGCCGATCCGCCCATGGAGCCGCGAAGCGGGCTCAGCAGATCATCCGGCAGCGCCATGAGTACTGTGTCGATGTGGACCTGTCGAAGTTCTTCGACCGGGTTCAGCATGACGTGCTGATGAATCGCGTGGGCCGCAAGGTTCACGACGTGCGTTTGCTGCGACTGATCGGCCGCTACCTGCGGGCGGGTGTGATGGTCGACGGCGTGTTGCAACCGACGGAGGAGGGTTCGCCGCAGGGCGGTCCCCTCTCCCCCTTGTTGTCGAACATCCTGCTGGATGACCTCGACAAGGAGTTGGAACGCCGCGGGCTGAAGTTCGTGCGGTACGCGGATGACTTCGTCATCTTCGTGCGGAGCGCGCGGAGTGCCCAACGCGTGTTCACGTCGGTCCAGCGGTATCTCACGCGGCATTTGAAGCTCGTGGTGAACGAGCAAAAGAGCAGCGTCAGACCGGCCCGAGGCTGCGAATTTCTCGGGTTCGCTTTCACAGGCAGCCGTGTCACGATCACGGTCGCACCGAAGAAACTGACCGCCTTCAAGCGGCGCATCAAAGAGCACACCGGCCGCAGCCGGGGCATCTCGATGGCACGCCGCTTGTCCGACCTCAATCGCTACGTGCGGGGTTGGATCGGCTACTTCGGTCTGGCCCGCCAGTTTGACGAGTTCGTCAACCTCGACGGATGGATCCGTCGCCGCCTGCGGATGTGCTTCTGGAAACAGTGGCGACATCCCCGCACGAAGATCAGCAATCTCATGCGTCTCGGGGTGAATCGCGACATGGCCATTCAAGCACGGAATGAGTCGCAAAAGCTATTGGCGGCTGTCACAGACACCCGCCATGCGTTACGCGATGCCGAACAAGTGGCTGGAGCAACTGGGACTGCTTTCGCTCAAACAACTCTGGTGCGACCTAGCTCCGCTTCGCGGAACCGCCTAGTGCGGACCCGCATGCTAGGTGGTGTGGGGAGGGCGGTCAGCAATGACCGCCCTTACCCGTTTTGGGCGATTGTTCGATTGCGGTTCATTGAACCTTTCGGACGCCGGACAACTTTCATTTCGCCGACTGACCATCAGACGGCAGTTGTTTGTTTTGCCTTCGCTGCGAACGCCAACTGAACTTCGATGAGCCGAGCGACCTTCGTGGTGAAGTTGTTGTTTGTTGTTCCGC
>JANMLE010001236.1:0-19115 GCA_031372385.1 Planctomycetota bacterium
GTTCTCGATTGTCGACGGCAACTTGGTTGTGCGTCCGGTCGGGACTGGGCCTATAATCCGGCGGTCGCCAAACCACTCCGTGCCCCGCACGAGCCCCGCTGATGTTGCCGCCCCCCGCAGAAGCTCCGAATTTCGATTGGCAGTTGTCCGTCCAGGCCATCACGGTTCGCATCCGCTGGTTCGGCATCTGCGTCGGCTACGGGCTGGTCAACCTGATCGGCGGCGGTGCCACGTCCAATCACAGCGCGCTGAACGCCATCCTCGTGCTGGGTGGAGTCTACGCCCTCCTCGACACCTACCACAGCCGACACCACGGCAAAGTCTTCCTCAGCGAATGGCCGCTGTTTGTGTCGCTGATGGAGGCGACGTTCATCGGACTGCTCTGCTATTTCGACGGCGGCGTGCTGAGCGCGTTCCGGTTCTATTACTTCCTGTCGCTGCTCGTCTGCGCCATCCGCTACGCGCCCGCGATCACCTGGGCCACACTGGGACTGCACGTCGTCAGCTACGCCACGATCTCCGGGGGACTCGCCACCCGCAACCGCGACGAACTCGCCGCGCTGATCCTGACGCCGATCTTCATGGGCTGGGTGACGTGGGCCGGCACCTCGCTGATCGGATTGCTGAAGTGGGCCAGCGCGCGACTCGGGCAACTGAACGGCGAACTGCAGGAGAACCAGGGCCTGCTGGAGCATCGCATCCTCGATCGGACCCGGCAGCTTCAGGAATCACAGGCGATGATCGTGCAGCAGGAAAAGCAGGCGGCCTTCGGCCTACTCGCGGCCGGCATCGCGCACGAGGTTGGAAACCCTCTGGCGGCCATCAGTTCCCTGGTCCAGTTGCTCAACCGCCGCAACATCGAGCCGGAAACGCGGGAAAAACTGCAACTGGTGGACGATCAACTTCGCCGCATCCAGCGGACGCTGCGAGAACTGGTCGACTTCAGCCGTCCGGTCGTTCACGAACGTTCACGCTGTGATCTGCACTCCGTCCTGGACGCGGCCCTGAACATCGCCAAGTACTACAAGCGCAAGAAGGGGAAACAGATTGTCACACGCTATGTCGAGTATCTGCCGCCGCTGATGATCGTGCGCGACCAGTTGGTCCAGGTGTTTCTCAACCTGATCCTGAACGCGATGGATGCCACCGAAGAGGGGGGGACGATCGAGATTGAAACGTCGGTCGGCGGCGGCGAACTGCGGATCGACATCCGCGATGACGGCCAGGGGATCGCCCCCGAACACCGCGACCGGGTGTTCTCCCCCTACTTCACCACGAAGGAGACGGGGACCGGCCTGGGACTGTTCGTCTGCCGAAACATCGTCGATCAGAATGACGGACGCATCGATCTCTCGGACACGTCACCCGCTGGAACGACATTCACCGTCCGGCTGAATCTGGCCAAACTGGAACCGGCACGGCATGATGGCTCCGGTCGCCACGCCGTTGCCGCCAGTTCTCCAAGTCGGGAATCACATCCCGGGCGAGAGCCGCTGAAGGCGCCGGGCTCTTCCGGCTGAACCGCCCGTCGTTCATCGTTCGTGTTCCTCCACCAAGTAGGCATCCGCCATTCAATCTGCCATGCCCCGCTCCGTGCTGATCGTTGAAGACGAACAAATCATCCGCACCTCGCTCGGAGAGTTTCTGACCGACGAGGGATACGACGTGGTCACTGCGGGAAACGTGGCTGCCGCGTTGCAGCACGCCCGTCAACGCGACTTCCAAGTGGCGGTCTGCGATGTTCAGCTCCCCGACGGAGACGGCCTGGCGCTGTTGCGCCGTCTGCAGCAGCTCAACCCCAGCGTCTCGGGGCTGATCATCACCGCCTACGCGACCGTCGAGAACGCCGTCGAGGCGTTTCAGTCCGGTGCCTTCGACTACTTGGTTAAACCGGTCATCTTTGACGATCTGGCCAATAAGCTGAAACGCCTGTTTCAATACCGCGAGCTGACACTGGAAAACCAGTTGCTGCGCCGCGAGCTGGCGCGCCGGGAACACGGCGAATCGATGATCGGCTCCAGCATCGCGCTGCGATCGGTGCAAGACGCCGTGCGCCGCATCGCCGTCACGAATTCAAACGTGCTGCTCGTCGGAGAATCGGGAACGGGCAAGGAACTGTTCGCCAGGACCATCCACAAGTGGGGCCCCAGGCAGAATGAAAGTTTCGCCGCCATCAATTGCGCGACGCGGCCAGGCGAACTGCTGGAAGCGCAACTGTTCGGTGCCCGGGCCGGTGCGTTGCCGGGAATCAACGAGGAACTGCCGGGCAGTTTTCGGACCGTGTCGAGCGGCACCGTTTTTCTCGACGAAGTCTCGCAGTTGCCGCTGGCGGCGCAGGACAAGCTGTTGCGCGCGATCGAGTACCAGGAGTTCACCCCGATTGGCGCCACGAATCCGCTGCGCACCACCGCCCGGATCATTGCGGCGACGACCCGGGATCTGTCCGCGGAAGTTCGCGAAGGCCGGTTTCAAGAGGATCTATTCTACCGGCTCGACGGGATGAAAATCTGCATCCCGCCGCTGCGCGAACGCCTCGATGACATCCCCGAACTGGTCGAGTTCTTCATCGCCAAGCACAGCCGGGCGATGGGGCAGCGGGTGACGGCTGCGACCAGCGAAACGATTCGGACGCTGATGTCCGCCCCCTGGAAGGGAAATGTGCGACAACTCGACAATGCCATCGAACGGGCGGTTATGATGTGTGACGGCACACAGATCCGCCCCAATGACCTGCCATCCGATCTCCGCGGCGCCGACCAGCCGCTGCCGGATACCGACGACCTGCGATCGGCACTGCGGCACTATGAACGGCTGCACATTCTGCGAGTTCTCAATCAATGGCCGGACAAACGCGAAGCCGCCAAGCGGTTGAAACTCGGCCTGTCGAGTCTGTACCGGAAGATCGAGGAACTGGGAATCGACTTGTAACGCGGCAGTCGGCGCTCAGGCCTCATGCATACGCCCTTGGCAGAGTATTCGCCTGAAGACCCCTTGAGAGAACTGTCAGCCAACTCGGGCCGAACCAGACTCATCGCAGCCAGTCAATCGCCGATCCTCGTTTCGGTAGGCGTGCAATGAAAAGCTGGTGATCCCCGCATTCACTCCCGCATTGTCGACGGCGGACTCGTTCGCCGATCACCACATACGAATGGAATTCGATCCCATGATGCGTGGTGTCGAACCAGAAATAGAGAAAGCCCGCTGATGCAGGGCTCTCATGTGGGAATCATCGGGCAACGGTCGACGCTATTCGCCGACTTTGATACTGGCGGCGCGACGAACGCGATTTCGGTCCCGTTCGCCGACAAACTCGATAATCGCCAACTTGCCGCCGTCACCCAAGCGAACTCGTGCGAGACGAACAATGCGGGTGTACCCACCCGGCCGGGTGCGGAACTTCGGCCCCAACTCAGCAAACAGCAAATCGACGGCTGACCGCGATCGCAACGCGGCGAACGCACGGCGTCGCAACGTCACGGCGGGCGCAATCGCCCGGTTCCATTGCTGCCACCGGTCAGACGTGCGCCATTCCCGCCACTCGGGTGTGTTGCGCGCGGCCGACGTCGCGAACTGATCCGCCGCCGCCGCATGCACCAACGACCTCTTCGCGAGCGTGATCAGTTTCTCAACCACGGGACGAAGCTCTTTCGCCTTCTCAACCGTCGTCTCGATCCGACCTGGAACCCGCCCTGCGGGAACTTCTGTACCCGCCGGAAACACCGAAGTGATCAGACTGGTCGCCATGTTCCTGAACATCGCACGCCGATGCGCCGCGTTCCGTCCGAGCTGCCGACCTCGCCGCTTGTGCCTCATCACCAATACTCGCTAACAGAATTCCAACGAAAACCAAACGTCAAACGTGTCTATCGCGCGTCGCGCTGCAGGTACTGTGGCAAGCGCATCCCCAATCGCAAACCAATCACTGCCAACCGTTCGCGGACTTCCTGCAACGTCGTTTCGCCGAAGTTGCGAACCTGCAGCAGTTGGTCCTCGGTTCGCAGAACGAGATCCCGTACCGAATTGATCCCCTCCGACTCGAGGCAATTGGTTGCCCGAACCGACAGGTTCAACTCCGCCAGACTCTGGCCGAGCTTCTCTTCCAGTTCCAGATCCACCGGGGCATAGCCCGTGGCATCCAGCATGTTCCGCAGTCCACCATCCGGAGACGTCACCGGTCCGGCTTCGCGGTAGGTGATGATCGGGTTGAGATGCTTGCGCATGATCTTCGCCGATTCCACGAGCGCGTTCTCGGGAGTGATCGTTCCGTTGGTCCAGATCTCCAAGATCAGGCGATCATAGTTCGTGCGCTGACCGACGCGAGTCTCCTCGATCCGGTAGCGCACGCGCAACACGGGCGAGTAGATCGCATCCAGGGGAATCACGCCCAGTTCCGGTTCCTGCTCGTACTGCTCGGAAGCCGGCACATACCCGCGACCGTTCTCGACCTGCATTTCCAGTTGGAACGACACATCATCGGTCATCGTGGCGATGACGAGATCCTTGTTCACAACCTCGATCTGGTCATCACAGACGACGTCGGCACCGGTCACCACGCCGCGTTCGTTTTTCTCGATTCGTACCAGTCGCGAAGTTGCACTGCGATTCTTGACAACGAGCGACTTCACGTTGAGACAGATTTCGGTCACATCCTCCACGATGCCCGGCAGAGCGGTGAACTCATGCTGGACACCTTGGATCCGAATCCGTGTGACCGCACTTCCCTCGAGGCTCGACAACAGAATCCGCCGCAACGAGTTTCCGATCGTTGCACCGAACCCGCGTTCAAACGGCTCGATCGTAAACTTGCCGTAGGTCTCGTTCGATTCCACATCCGGAACGACCCGATTCGGCAATTCCAATCCGCGCCAGCGTATCCTCATCTGCTTCCCCCCAAACCCGACAATACTTCAAACGCTGATCCGAACCCCGGCGGTCGCTCAGACTCGCCGCTTTTTCCGCGGACGACAACCGTTGTGCGGCAACGGCGTGACATCTTCGATCCCGCGGACCTGTACGCCGTACGACTGCAGACCGGTGATCGCGCTTTCACGTCCCGAACCCGGTCCCTTCACACGGACTTCCAATTCGCGGACGCCGAACTTGGCCGCACGCTCAGCACAGGTCTCCGACGCGCGCTGTGCAGCGAAGGGAGTACTTTTGCGGCTCCCCTTAAATCCCACAGTTCCCGCCGTGGCCCAACACAGCACGTCGCCATTCGTGTCGGTGATCGTCACCGTCGTGTTGTTGAACGTCGCCTTGATGTGCGCGATGCCCCTAGTCACATTCCTGCGAATACGCCGCTTCTTACCTTGTGCCATTTTTCTGTTTTCCCAACACCGCAGAATGAAATATTTACCGGCGTTTTAGTGCTTCATGTCCTTAACGCCCTTCTTGCCAGCCACCGTCTTCTTCACGCCCTTGCGTGTGCGAGCGTTTGTCCGAGTCCGCTGACCGCGGACCGGCAATCCGCGCCTGTGACGCAATCCCCGGTAGCACTGAATGTCCTTCAGACGCATGACGTTCTGCTGAACCTGGCGACGCAACTGTCCCTCGACAGTGTAATCTTTGTCCAACAGTGCCGAGATTCTCGCCACAGAGTCTTCACTCAACTCCCGGCATTTGCGCTGTGGGTCCACTCCGACCGCATGGCAAATCTCGAACGCCAAATGCGACCCAACGCCGTACAGATACTGCAACGCGATAAACGTCGGTTTGTCATTCGGAATGTCAACGCCTTGGATACGCGGCATCTTCTCATCGCCCCTTGTTTGCTTCCAAAATCCGACCTCACCCTAAACGCCATCGGATGGTGTCTGGAGTCGTGCTGCCCAGCACCAGTCGCTGCACCGCACTACGCGCGCCGCGAAGAAAGTTCCGGCTTCCCCGACTATCCCTGGCGCTGCTTGTGCCGGGCGTCCAGAGCGCAGATCACGTACACTCTACCCTTCCTGCGAACGATTTTACAACCATCGCAGATCCGCTTCACGCTTGACCTGACTTTCACGACCACACTCCCCAAGAAAACGTTGTCGATGACAACCCGTTCGAACAAAGGGCGACTCTCGCCCGCCCATTGGAAACTTCTACTTTGAATCCCGATCGAGCAGCGTCGGCAAGCCGCGCATCACCAGTTGGCTGTCGAGTTTCGTGACGAGATCAATCACAACCGAGACGCAAATCAGCAGTCCGGTTCCGCCGAAGAAACTGGCAACCAGATAGTCCACGCTCATCGAATTCACCACCACAGTCGGAATGATCGCCACCAGTGACAAGAACGCCGCACCGACAAACGTCATCCGCAGCATTACCCGCTCCAAATACTGCGCGGTCCTAGCACCGGGTCGATACCCTGGAACAAAACTGCCATAGTCTTTCAAGTTGTTCGCCATTTCGGTTGGATTGAAAGTCACGGCCGTCCAGAAAAAGCAAAAAAAGTAAATCAAGCCGACGTAACACGTGTTGTAGAACACGCCCCCCGGGTTCTTGAATGCCAGATCCGCTGCCGTCAGGACAGTTCCCAAAACGGGAACATTGCTGAGGATCGCCGCCAACTGGCCAAAAATCAATTGGGGGAACATCAGCAGGCTCGACGCGAAAATGATTGGCATCACACCGGACTGGTTGATCTTGATGGGAAGCGATTGCATCTGTCCGCCAACCACCCTGGCTCCCCGAACATGCTTAGCGCTATGGACGGGAATTTTTCTCTGAGCCTGAGTGATCATGACCACGCAGACGACCACCACCAGAAACAACATCACCAGAGTCGCATATCGTTCGATTCCGGTCACACTTCCCAGCGCCATCCCCTTTTCAAGCACCGGCCAGATCAACAACTTGATCGCCTCCGGCATTCTCGCCAGAATCCCGGCCATGATTAGCAGGCTGACTCCATTTCCGATCCCGAACTCATCAATCTGCTCTCCGACCCACATCAGGAAAACGCTACCGGTGGTCATCGTGACGGCGGCCGTCATTTGCCAAAAGATGTCGTCAAATCCCGGCAGAAACCGAATTCCGCCAACCCCACCGACTGCGATAACTCGAACCCAGAAAAAACTCTGGCATATACAGATAATCACGGTTGCATACCGGGTGTATTCGTTGATCTTTCTTCTGCCAGCTTCGCCTTCCTTTTGTAACCGTTCCAGCGGAGGATAAACCGTGCCCAGCAACTGAAAGATGATCGACGCCGAGATGTACGGCATGATCCCCAACCCGAAAATTGTCATCATGCTGATGTTCGACGCGGAAAACAGAGACAGCATCGTCATCATGCGGTCCAAGCCGTCGCCAGACCCTTGGCTCTTCACATTTTCCGCCATGATCCGCTGATCCACATTTGGCAGAACCACTGAAAATCCGAGCCGATAGACCCCCAGCAGCAACAACGTCAAGCCAATCTTGGCGCGTACTTCGGGGATGCGCAGCAGTTGCAGAAATGACGCGTACACGCTACATCCATTATTTGACGGTTTTCTGGCGGTCCTAATGTGACCTTATTCAATACGGCGCTGTGTGACCACCTTGCCACCAGCCAGCTCAACAGATTTCCTGGCACCGACAGTACAACCGCCAACGACGACGACCAGTGGCTTCGTCAACGGCGAGGATCCGATGAGCTTGACAGCATTTCCACCAGACTTGCGTCGTGGCAACACACCGCGACTCCGCAGCTCCGCTGCGGTTACGGTATCGCCAGAGTTGAACGCTTTTTCCAAATCAGCGACATCACACACTTCCCACTCGGTGGCGAATGCGCGGTTGTTGAAGCCCCGCTTTGCAATCCGGCGGACTAACGGCATCTGACCACCTTCGAAGGTAATCCGGCGTTTATGACCCGATCGACTGCCGGCACCCTTGTGTCCTCGCCCCGACGTCTTTCCATGTCCGGAACCGATTCCTCGCCCGATCCGCTTGCGGTCCTGCGCCTTCGGTCCAGAGTCCAATTCATGTATCATCATCGTTCTGCACCTCCGCGAAGTCTGGCGACATCTGCCCGATGCCGGAGCTGACGGATCGCATCGAATGCAGCTTTGACCACGTTTAGCGGGTTGCTCGATCCGCGGCACTTCGTGAGCACATCCTTAATGCCGGAGGCTTCGGCGATTGACCGAACCGCAGCACCGGCGATGATCCCCGTGCCCGCGTTGGCCGGCATCAACATTACGGATGAAGAGCCGAAACGACCGATAACCGCATGCGGCACCGTGCCATTCTCGACCGGCACGTCGAACATCTTGCGGCCGGCAGCCTTGACGGCCTTTTCCACCGCTTTGGGGACTTCAACGCCCTTCCCATAACCATACCCGACCTTGCCACGCCCGTCGCCCACCACAACTAGTGCGGTAAAGCTGAACCGACGCCCGCCTTTGACAACGCACGCGCATCGGCGAATCTGTACGACTCGCTCAGGATATTCTTTTTGGTTTTGCTCTGCCGCCACCGGACCAACCCCTCTTGTGAATGCCCGACCACTCGTTTACGCAGGTGACGAATTCCGTCAGAGTTCCAACCCCGCACCCCTGGCCCCCTCGGCGAACGCCTTGACGCGTCCGTGATATCGATACTCACCACGGTCCAAGCACGCCGCGGTAATCCCCGCAGCCAGCAGACGCTCGGCGATCAAACGCCCCACTTTCGCCGCGGCATCGCATCCCCTCGGAGTGTCCGCCTCACTGAAGAGTTCACCAGACCAAGCCGACGCGACTGTATTGCCCGCCTTGTCGTCAATGGCTTGGCAGCGAAAGTAAAGATTACTCCGAAACACCGACAGACGAACGCGACCGCCCGACTTGAGCTTGTTGCGGACCCGATGTTTCCGCCGCAACTGTTGCTTTGCCAGACGCTTGACTTTGTTCATTTCCAGAGTTCCAAATACCACGCACAACAGAATATCTTCCACAGGGTAAGCTAACTTCGCCATCAATGTTGGCGATGCCTAACTCCCGAACGCCTTCCCCTGCTTCCGCTTCACATACTCACCCGCATACCGGATCCCCTTCCCCTTGTAGGGCTCTGGAGGCCGGATGCTCCGCACATTCGCAGCCACTTGGCCGACAGCTTGCCGATCGGCCGACTTCAGCACCACATGCGTGTTGTCCGGCAACTCGCACGTCACCCCTTTTGGGATCTGGATAATGACTGGGTTCGCAAAGCCGACGTTCAAGGTCAGCTTTCCGGGTGCCAATGATGCCTGGTAGCCGACGCCAACGATCTCAAGCTTCTTTTCCCAAGGCTGCACGACGCCGCGGACAACGTTCGCCACCAACGAACGAATCAGTCCGTGCAGAGCCCGCAACTCGCGGCGATCATCCGCCCTTGTCACCGACAATTCCCGCTTGGCCGCGTCGAACGCAACGCCGATTCCATCCGGAATGCGCACTGACAACAACCCGTGCGTTCCTTTAACCTGAACTTCATCGGCCTGCGTCTTGACTTCGACGCCCGCCGGCACGGAAACGACCGCAGATCCCACTCGAGACATTATGCACCCGATCAAGTCTTCACTACGAACTGGTCTTCCTCAGCGATGATCCATTCGAGATCACCAGACGATGCAGAGAACCTCTCCACCGACATTAGCCTTCTTGGCTTCGCCGCCGCCAAGCACGCCGCGACTGGTCGACAACAAACAGATTCCCAAACCCTGCAGCACATTCGGAATGTCTGAGACCGACGAGTAAACGCGCCGACCCGGCTTGCTGACACACGAAATGGACTGAATCACCTTTTCGCCGGTCGGACCGTACTTCAAGTTGATCCGTAGTCGTCGCTTGTTCTCATCGTCGGGAGAACCGACCACCGTGTAATCCCAAATATAACCATGGCGTTGCAGCGCTTCCGCTATCGAGACCCGCAGTTTGGAGCTTGGCAGCTCGACCACGGCACGCTCGACCGCGACCGCATTCCGCACACACGTCAACATATCCGCTACGGGATCCGGCATTCTTTTTTCCTGTCCAAATCGGAAGACGCCAACCGGCCGTCTTACCAACTCGCCTTGCGCACACCTGGAATCAAACCGTCCAAGCTCATGTTTCGAAAGCAAATCCTACACAACTTGAAGCGACGATAGACGCTCCGCGGACGCCCGCAAAGTTGACATCGATGCTCAATGCGCGACGTGAACTTCGGCTTCTTACTGGCCTTAACGATATGTGCTTGAGTCGCCAACGGAGTGCTCCCAAATCCTGTCTGTCTGAAATCATCGCGCGAATCAAATGGCTCTGTCGCCCCTAGTCCTTCTTGAACGGAAAGCCCAGTTCCCGCAGCAGCTGGCGTCCTTCTTCGTCTGTCTCAGCGGTGGTCACCACGGCGATATTCATCCCTTGGACAAACGACACTTTGTCCGGATTCAATTCCGGAAACACCAACTGCTCTGACAACCCCATGCTGAAATTGCCGCGGCCGTCAAATCCCTTGCCATCGACACCGCGAAAGTCGCGAACTCGTGGCAGGACCAAATTGATCAGTCGTTCCAGAAACTCATACATGCGACGGGACCGCAAAGTCACCGCACAGCCGATCTCCATCCCCTCACGGAGCCGGAAACCGGAAATCGCATTCCGGGCTCGCGTAATCCGAGGCTTTTGGCCGCTGATCAATGTCATCTGGTCGAGCGCCTCTTCCAAACGTTTGCGCTCGCCAACAGCCTTGCCGAGCCCCATGCTGATGACGACCTTCTCGACCTTCGGAACCGCGTGAATATTGCGTCCGCCGAGCTCCTGGCTCAGTCGTGGAACGATCTCAGTGCGATACTTGGTTTGCAGCGAACTCATTTGGCAACAGCCTCATCCGATCTTTGTCTTTTCAGCCGAGACGTCAAATCACTTCGAAATTTCGATTCACTTGCTGGCGCTGGCCAGCGCCGCACCGCATTTGCGGCAACCACGGAACTTCGCGCCGGCGGCATCCAACCGACTCCCCACCCTGACACCACGATCGCACTTCGGACAATACACCTGAGCGTTGCTGATATCGATCGGCAATTCGATCGACAACCGTCCGCCCTGCGGACTCTTCGGATGCCCCTTTTTCACGTGGCGGTAGACGCGGTTGACACCTTCCACCACGATCCGCGCACCGCCCTCGACGATGCGCAACACTCGCCGCGGTGTTTTCGCACGATCGTCTCCCGTGCAAATGACAACCAAATCACCCTTCAGAATTCTCATCACAAGCCTCTTCGCAGCCAGCCCCGGAATTTGAACCGCCCATCGCCTGCACGGTCACACAACTTCAGGTGCCAGGCTGACAATCTTCATAAACTTCCGCTCTCGCAGTTCCCTAGCGACCGCACCGAAGATTCGACTCCCCTTCGGATTGTTCTCATCGTCAACCAGCACCACTGCGTTTGAGTCGAACCGGACGGTGCTTCCATCGGCGCGGCCATAGGGCTGCTTCACTCGAACGATAACCGCCTTAACCACGGCTTTGCGTTTGATCACGCCGGTTGTCGTCGCCTTCTGCACCGCAACAACCACCACGTCACCAAGACTGGCCGTGCGCCGCCCCGAACTACCCAGCACCTTGATGCAACGCGCGCTCTTTGCGCCAGAGTTGTCGGCAACGTCAACGATCGTTTGCATTTGTATCATAGATCACACTTAGCATCCACAGTCACAGGCCAATCAATCCGAAACGATTAGATAACCTTAACCAGCCGCCAACGCTTCAGTCGCGACAACGGCCGGCTTTCGACGATCTCCACGCGGTCACCGAGTTTTGACACGTTCTCTTCATCATGAACGTGACACACGGTTCGGCGTCGGATCGTCTTCCCGTACTTCGCATGAGCCAAGACGCGCTCAACTTCCACCCGGCGCGTCTTGTCTGCGCCGTCCGACGTCACGATCCCGATTTCTCGCTTACGCATCTTCCACTCTCGCAAAACTTGACAAGCCGTTTCGTTACTTCCGCAGCGCCGAAATCAACCCTTCGGCTGCGCCGCAATTTCGCGTGCCCGCAACTCGGTCAACACACGGGCAATGTCGCGACGCAATTTCTTGCTTTTGTGACCGACCGTCTTGTCCGACGCGGCCTTCATCTTGGCGTCCAGCCGTTCCCGGCATGTGACACTCAACTGCAAAACCAGTTGTTCCTGACTCAAATCCTTCATCGCCCCACCCCACTGCGAGCACCCCGGCCCAGGATACCGCTTGACTAATGTGTTCGACCAATCAGACGAACGCGCACCGGCAGTTTGTAGGCGACACGCGCAAAACATTCACGAGCCGCCACTTCGCTGACACCCGCCAACTCAAACAGCACCTTGCCGGGTCGAACCACACTCACCCAGTGATCAGGCTCGCCCTTACCGGTGCCCATTCGTGTCTCCAGCGGACGGGCCGTCATCGGCTTATTCGGAAAGATCCGAATGTACAGCTTGCCTTCGCCGCGGACATATTGAGACACGGCCACGCGACACGCTTCAATCGTGTTGCCACGAATCCGTCCCGCCTCGGTCGCCTGCAGTCCCCAATCGCCAAACGCCACCGTCACGCCGCGACTGGCATTACCTTTTACGCGCCCTCTTTGCTCTTTGCGGTGCTTTACCCGCTTGGGCATGAGTGCCATCGGTCTGCTCCTGATTTTCGTATTCGCCGAGATTGATCCACACTTTGACGCCGATGACACCCATCGTCGTCTTCGCAATCGCAAACCCATAATCAATGTGCTTGCGGATCGTGGACAGCGGGATCGATCCCCGGCTGGCCTTTTCCGTTCGCGACATTTCCGCGCCGCCCAACCGACCCGACAGCTCGATCTTCATCCCGTCGACGCCGGTCTCCATCACTTGATCCATCGACCGCTTCATGACGCGGCGAAAACTGCCCCGCTTGGCCAACTGCTGGGCTATGTCTTCCGCCACCAGCACAGCCGACCGCAGAGGCTGGGAGATTTCCACGATCTTCAGATCCATCCGGCGACCAGTGAGATCCTCAAGCTCCGCCTTCAGCCGATCGACTTCCTGACCTTTGCGGCCGATGATAATCCCCGGCCGTGCCGTATGAAGGAACACGACCACCTGATCGCGAGTTCGTTCAATCTCGATCCTCGGAATCGCCGCAAACTCATATTTTTTCTTGATGAATTTGCGCAGCCGATCGTCCTCGATCAGCAGGTCGCCAAACTCTGCACGGGATGCGTACCATCGGCTTCGCCAATCCTCGACGATGCCGACACGAAACCCCGTCGGTCGAACTTTCTGCCCCATGGAAACACACCCTTATCCAACTGCCCTGATTCGATCCGCGTTATTTCTTTTCCGGCAAGCTCACCGACACTGTGATGTGCGACATGCGCTTCTTGATCATGAATCCCATCCCGCGGGCATGGGGCTGAATCCGCTTGAGCGTCGGACCGGTGTCCACCCCTGCTGTACGAACGACCAACGCATCAGCGTTGCGGACGCCCGACTCCTCGGCATTCGCGATGGCGCTGCGAAGTGCCTTTTCCAGCATTCTCGCGCCACGGTGCGGAAGATACCGAAGTGTTTCCAAACCGTCGCGAGCCGAACGGCCCCGCACCAAATCGGCCAGATGCCTGACCTTGGTTGGCGAAATACGGGCATAACGAATAGTGGCTCGGTAGTCCATGACCCTGCTCTCAAAAACGGCTCAGCGCCTTACTTCCCGCCCTTGCCCCCGTGACCACGGAAAGTCCGGGTCAACGAGAACTCACCCAACTTGTGTCCAACCATTTCTTCGTTCACGTAGACGCTGATGAACACCTTGCCGTTGTGGACGAGAAACGTGTGGCCGATAAACTGCGGCGGAATCGTCGACCGGCGCGCCCAAGTCTTGATCGGCTCCTTTTTCCGCCCCTGTTGAGCCTCGACCTTCGCGAACAGTTTCGCGTCGACGTATGGCCCCTTCTTAAGACTCCGCCCCATGGTGATTCGCCCCGAGCCCAATGGCCCAATCAAGAACCGTAAAACTAAATTCAAACCTACAGTGAAACCTGACCGTAACGTCGCGACTTGCGGCGCCGGATAATCGCATTGCGAGTCGGCCGACGCGGATTTCGCGTCCGTCCACCCTTCGCCAGCTTGCCCGTCGGACTGACTGGATGCCGTCCACCGGAGCGACGACCCTCGCCACCACCCATCGGGTGGGATATCGGGTTCATCGCCGAGCCGCGAACATAAGGGCGAATCCCCTTGCGTCGCACGCGTCCCGCCTTGCCAATCACGATCATCGAGTGCTCAGAAAACCCCAGCACACCAATCGTCGCCCGGCATTCAGACGGCACACGACGAACTTCGCCAGACGGCAGAGTGATCTGCGCCCAGTTGCCTTCCGATGCGTTTACCACCGCAGACACACCCGCACTGCGACACATCTGGCCGCCACGACCTGGCTGCAGCTCGATGTTATGCACCTGAGTGCCGACAGGAATCAACCGTAACGGCATGCAATTGCCAAGCAGCGGTTCGATATTCGTGCCACTGGCGATCTTGGCACCAGCCGCCAGGCCCTCAGGGGCCAGGATATAAGCCTTCTCACCATCGGGATATTGAATCAGCGCGATTCGACACGTCCGATTCGGATCATATTCGATATGCGTCACCACTGCCGGCGAATCGTCCCTGCTGCGGCGAAAATCGATGTGCCGGTACAGCACCCGCTGACCACCTCCGCGATGGCGACAAGTGATCTTGCCTTGGAAATTGCGTCCGCCCCGTCGCTTGAACCGGGACACCAGCGCCTTCTCGGGACGTTTTTTTCTGTCGGTGATTTCCGCAAAATCACTGACCTGGCCACCTCGACGGCCCGCACTGGTCGGCTTGTAAGTCCGAATCCCCATACTATCACTAAACCTTAATCAGTCGACACCAACTGAACACTATTATCTGCCGTCATCGCATTTGAATGCGACCGCCCGTTAAAACAAAGCGATTCGATCATCCTCATGCAACGTCACAAAGGCACGCTTTGACGGCGCGGTCTCACCAACCATCGCCTTGAATCGGCGGGCCTTCCCCACGCGATTCTGAATGCGAACCCCCGTCACCCGAACCGACCAATGCTCTTCGACCGCAGCCTTCACGCTCTGCTTCGTAGCGGCCGTGTCCACCACAAAAACGAATGTGTTCCGTCGCTCGGACAGATGCATCGTCTTCTCGGTGATCAGCGGTCGCCGAAGCACCTCGTGACCCCGCAATTCAAAGCCTGTTACCACCGCCATTCTCGCAACCCCTATCCAAGTCCTGACTATGACGATCAGACGGCACGTCCAGCGAACCGAGCTCGAAACCGCTCAATGGCATCCAACGTCACCACCAAATAACGATTGCGAAGCAGCGTCGACGCATTCCACTCGGCAGCCGGCACCAGCGAACACCGCTCGATGTTCCGGCACGACTTCCAAGCTACTGGACTCGATTCCGCGATCCCAATCACGCAGCTCGCCTGACCAACGCCGATCTTATTCAACATCTGCACGATCGGCCGTGTCTTCGGTTCGGTGATCGTCAGCGACTGCAACACAAACAATTCACCATCCCGAACCTTCGCAGCAAATGCCATCGCAGTGGCCCGCCGCAGGGCCTTCCGTGGAAGCCTGTAGCTCCAGTCGCGGGGCCGCTTTGCGAAACAGTGTCCGCCACCACGGCGAATCGGGGTTCGCTTGTTGCCCATTCGGGCATTGCCGGTCCCCTTTTGCTTGAACAGCTTCTTGGAACTGCCGACGACCTCTGCCCGGGACTTCGTTTTCGATGTCCCTAGACGCTTGTTCGAGCCGTACATCACCACAGCCTCGTGAAGCAGGCGATCAGAAATCACAGCCGAGAAATCGGCCGGATCAATCGCACATGTTTCACCAGTGGGGACACCCGACTGATCATAAATTGGAAATGAGGCCATTCAAATCACCACCGTGTTGTCACCCAACATCAGAAGAAGTACCGCCCGCGGCAACTGCTTAGTAGCAGTTGGTCTCACGAACGATCACATAGCCGCCTGAATAGCCCGGAATGGCCCCCTTCACGAGCAGCATCCCCGCCTCGGCATCAGCCTGCCACAACCGCAGACCGCGAACGGTCACGCGAACCCCACCCATCCGGCCGGGCATCTTTGTTCCCTTGAACACTTTGCCGGGATCAGTGCTCTGACCCGTCGAGCCGCCGGATCGATGCACCTTCTTCACGCCGTGACTGGCACACACTCCACTGAAGTGATGCCGCTTCATCACACCCGCGAATCCGCGACCCTTCGACACACCAATGACATCCACTTTCGGACACCCATCCAACTCGGCAACCGTCAGCACTTGGCCGACCGCGTAAACCGGGGAATCACGAAACTCACGAATAAACCGTTTGGGCTCGCACCCAGGCCGTTCAGTCTTGCCTGGCCGACTCGAATCCAACACCGCCACCATTCCACGCTCAGCTCGATTCGACAACCGGCGAGGCTTGTCTTCAAAGCCCAACTGAGCCGCGGAATAACCATCGCGCTCCATAGTGCGCATTCGCAGCACCACACACGGACCGGTGGCGACGACAGTCACCGGCACCACCGTGCCACGACTGTCGAAAACCTGGGTCATGCCGACTTTGCGACCGAGCAACCCTCGAGCCATTAAAGACACCCCAACACTACAGAGGCAAATTCCAATGAAAGAACACCAGCGACGTCAGTTCACCGAAGCGCGAATCTTGACATCAACTCCCGCCGGCAGCGAGAGCTTGTTGAGCGCATCGATCGTCTTTCCCGTCGGCTGAATGATGTCGACGAGTCGCTTGTGGGTACGAATCTCGAACTGCTCGCGAGATTTTTTGTCGATGTGCGGGCTACGCAACACCGTGTATCGTTCGATGCGGGTGGGAAGGGGGACCGGGCCATGCACCACCGCCCCGGTTCGCTTCGCCGTGTCCACAATCTCCGCTGCGGACTGGTCGAGCACCGAGTGGTCGTACGATTCCATGCGAATTCGGATCTTTTCTTGCCTTGGTCCTGCCACGCCCAGCACCCTCTCAACTTAGACTTCAACCGTAGACGATCCCCCGGAAATGGGGGACCGGAGATGGTATTGGGGGAGCTTTTGAATGTCAACGAAGTGGCACGAGTTTCAAGTCCATAATTCTTGGTGCAATGGGAAAGCTACTTCGAACGAGGGCGTGGTCATCGGCGCGAATCTTGGTGAATGTCCGGGAATTCTGTTTTTCTGACATGGGGGACTGGCGTTTCGGTGGAAACAGAGTCACTTGGTAAGCCGACTTGTCGGGAGTTCCGGCGGGATGGCGGGTCATTGCCTGCGTGTTCGGGGAACGGCTTCCGCCATCGAAGTTCGGGTTGCGTCCGCCAACATGGTCCTGTCCAGTGGTTCATCACGCGACTGAAACAAGAACGGCAACACAGTCACTGCGGAGAGGTTGCAACTCCATTTGTGACGAATCCCGAAGCAATCCTGCGGGTCGGACAAGATTGACTGCGATGCGAGAGGAAACGGTGTGACCTCCACGGACCGATATCTGACGCTCTGCCCGTTCCATCCTCCTTGGTGGCTTCGCGGCGCTCACGGGCAGACACTGGCCGCCGGTTACTGGTTTGGCCAGCTAGTCGACTACCGTGCGGTTCCCCGCCTTATCGCTTTGGATGACGGCGATGTTGTCGTAGTTCACGACGACTGTCCCGCCGGGTGGAAACCCGGTGATCCGGTGGCGGTGTTGATGCACGGCTTGATCGGCAACCATCAAAGCCCTTTGCTGGTTCGGTTGGCTGCGAAGTTGAATTCGTCGGGAATTCGAGTCTTCCGCTGGGACATGCGGGGCTGCGGCGCGGGCGCGGGGCTGGCGCGACTCCCGTATCACGCGGGGTGCTCGGATGATCTGGCTCAAGTCCTGAAGTACGTCATTGACTGCTGCAAGCCCGTGGAATCCACCTCGCCGGTTCGACACCACGGCGACAGCATCCGTCCGTTCCTCCATCTGCTGGGCGTCTCGTTGAGTGGCAACATTCTGTTGAAGTATCTGGGTGAGTCTCCAGAGCGGGTTCAGCCCGAGGTATCGCAGGCGATCGCGGTGAATCCCCCCATTGATCTGGCGCGCAGTGTCGGAGCCCTCAGCGGCAGTTTGACCGGCTTGTACGACAGGCACTTCGTCGGCAAGCTGATTCTCGATCTCCAGAAGCGGCGCAGCCAACGCCCCGATGCACCGATGCCGGCACACTGGAACCGGCCGCGCAGCGTGATGGAATTCGACAATTGGTACACCGCTCCCGTCAGTGGTTTCTCGTCGGCCCGCGAATACTACGACCGGTGCAGTGCCGAGCAGTTCCTGCCTGAAATCCAAGTGCCAACCACCATCATCACATCGCGCGACGATCCGATGGTTCCCCTGCCGATCTTTACCGCCGGCATTGAGCGCTGGTCGCCCCAAGTCCGCCTTGCGGTGGCTGCCGGGGGAGGACATGTCGGCTACTTTGCGCGGCGCGGTCTCGACCCCGACCATTTCTGGCTTGATTGGCGCATTGTGGAGTTGATCGTGGGATGCCAGACTAAACTCGAATGACTTTGGCACGACAACCCGGTTCAACCAATCACCTCTCAAAGACGGAGATCACGAGATGCCCACGCCCTTGGACACGCTGGTCAGTGCCGGCACGAAGCTTTGGCTCGACAGCATCGATCCCGACTTGGTCGTCGCGAATCGATCGTTCGGGGCCACGGGGGCGACATCGAATCCGATCATCATTTCAGACCTGCTGAAGACCGGGCGGTTTGACTCTCAAATCCTGCAACTTGCCGAGCGGGGGCTGTCCGATTCCGACATCGCCTGGGAGATGACAGACCGCCTCGTCAAACAGGCCCAAGAGGTGTTCGCTGACGTGCATGCCCGCACGCATGGTGACGACGGTTATGTCAGCTTCGAACTGGACCCGCTCTTGGAAGCGGCCGATTGTCCGTTGAACGTCGAACAAAAGGCGGCTCGCTACATCGAGCTGGGAAAGCAGTGGGCGCGGGGACATGCCAACCGCATGATCAAAGTCCCCGGAACTCCCGCCGGACTGGCGGCACTCGAAGAGCTGGCTGCGGCCGGAGTGACCCTCAACGTCACTCTGCTCTTCACCCGCCGACAATACGAGGCCGCTCGCGATGCCATCTGGCGC
>JANMLE010001309.1:0-6831 GCA_031372385.1 Planctomycetota bacterium
GTGACGTTGTCCGGTCCAAGCGGACCGGATGGATATGCCTCATGCGGCCTCAAGTGAGACGTTTAGCCCCAACGCCATCGGCGTGGGAGCTATCAACACGGTGCCCGCATTCGCGCCCACGCCGATGGCGTTGGGGCTAAACGTAAAGCCTCTCATTCATGACCGCGCGAGGTATAGAGTCGCCGTTCGCTCCGCGAAAGAACGTCCATTAGCGGAGCGAAAATCGAGTCATGTTGATGCGCAGGCCCTTGGCGAGTCGCAGAAACGAAACCACCCCGGTGAAGTCACCGGGGTGGTTGATTTGCCGCGTTCCAACAGGACCATCAGTTCGGTGGGAACGAGATGGCCGGGAAGTCAAAGTACGGTGACAGGGGATTTGTCCGGTAGAACGTTCCCGCTTGCGGGTTGGTGCCGGTCTGTCCCGGCGGAATGCGGACGTTGTCGCCTGTGATACTGTTGGTGAAGCCGTTGATGAAGGCTTGTTCCACGTTCTGAGCCACACCGGACTGGTTGAAGGTGTTCGTGTCCAGCAGGTGGACGCGGAACACGTCACCCGTGGTGGCACCGACAGACGTATCGTTCAGGGTGAACTGCCCGGTTCCACCCACGTAGTCGATGACAAGACCACCACCGGCGGAGCCACCGACTGCGAACTGGTTCTGCGTGATGTTGTCGACCCGCACCTGGGTGAAGGCCGTGGGGTTTACCATGTTCGACGGATTGGCGTGCGTGTTGAAGTAGAACTGGTTGATGTTGACGATTCCCGCCTCCAGATTGCGGGCTGCCGCGGCACCAAACTCGGGGTTGGTGGGGCCGGGGAAGCGGACGTTGTCCTGAACGGTTCCCGTCGGTATTCCATCCAGCGGCAGGAGGTTGGTCCCGGTGAAGATGGTGTTTGCGGCGGTGGACGAGACAACGTTCACCTGGTCGTAGTGGAAACCATTCACCTGGAAGATCGAAGTGGCCCCGTTGTTGAACTTGGCCCCGGATTGGTCGGTGGCAAAGGCGCCATTCGCGTGGTTATAGACAGAGTTGTTGGACGCACTCGAGGAAATGCTGACCTGATCTCCGCTGTTGTGGAGGAACCGCATGTCCAGTTGGGCGGTGTCCTCATGGAAGATCTTGTCCAGGTCGTCATTCCCACCGCCATCGTCAACCGACGATGGCGTGTTGATCAGACCCGCGTTGTTGATCGTCCCGTTGGCGTTGAAGCCCCCCAACGAGCCACCCGAACCCGTCGAGGCTTGGAACGAGGCGGTGGAAACGTCGTCCTGCTGGTTGCCTGCGAATGTGTTGTTGCGGATGTCGGCGGAGACATAGGCGTACGTGCTGACATCGATTTCCAGGCCGTTGACGTTCGTCGTGAAATTGAAGTACGGCGTGGCGTTGCCGTTGCTGGAGACAATCGAGTTCGTCAGGACGAGTGCTCCGACCGTGTTGGGAGTCAGATTCAGGAAGTGGTTGGAGTCGTACGTAAGTGCAAAACTCGGATCCACGAGAGAACTGTCGACGATGGAGAAAGTACCACTCTGAGTTTCCGCATTGGCGATCATCGCCACACCTTCCCGGCCGTTGTCGCTGAAGTCCGAACTGTCGATCTGATGGATCGCCAGGGTGTTCTGTGCCAAGAGCGCCGAATATCCGCGATTGCCGTTGAACCGGCTGGCGGTGTCGTAAACCGTGCCGAAGAATTGGGACGAGTTGGTGTTCTGGACCAGGATACCGGCCCCTTGGTTGCCGTACAGCGACACGTTCGGCGCGTTGGTCGGGTCCGGGGTGACGATCGACTGGTCGCCGACCAACATCGTCATCGTCGACCCGTTGAACGTGGTGACATGGATGCCGTTGCCGCTCAGACCGGTCTGGGTGGAACTGGCAGTGGGGTAGCCGATGATGGCATCCGTCACGTTCAACGTGGTGGCCGAAACATCATTCGTGATGAAGTGGACGCCGTCACCACCCAGATGCCGGAACTGGGTGTCCCGCATGTCGATCTCGTTCAAGCCGACAAAATTCGTGCTGAAGCGGTTGGCCGTCAGCTTGAACCCGTCACCGGCATTGCTGTCAAACAGGTTGCGGGTGTGGGTGGCCGTGCCGGTCATCGTGACGGCGACGACCGCCTTGCTGGTGATGTTGGCAACATCGGTGGTCTGATTGTTGGAGAGGATTTCGATCCCGTTGCCCAAAGTCGCATTGGTGCCGTTCCCGCTGATCGTCATCCCGTTGAACGTCGACGGCTTTGCGTTCGGCGAGGTTGGATCGCCGAGCGGTGTCGATGTCACGACGTCGCCGAAGGTCGACGCGTTCGTCGCCCGGATCAGGATGCCGTCGTTGCCGTTGTTGCTGGCGGTGGTATCCATCGCGTGAACGATGGTGATCGAGTCGGCCGAGGAATCGAACAGCATCCCGTTGAGCGTGTTGCCGTCGAACCGGCTGTTGCCGTTGAGCGCCGTGTCGATGATGTCGATCCGCGTCATCGGGAACTGGGCGTTGGAGGTGTTGACGTTGAAACCGTTCTGCGTGTTGTTGGTGGCGATGACGTCGTTCATGTGGACGAACGAGCCGCCATCGGTGATGTAACTCCAACTGACGGGGTTGGCCAACTGGAACAGGGCCGCCCCTGCGTTGACGGCTGGATCATCCCACGACAACAGGGCCTTGTCGCGGTGGATGATCTCGACACCGTTGCGGCTGTTGAAAGTCGCGTCGATGTTTTGCAGCAGAACCGTGGCCTGTCCCAACGTTGTGACCGGCGTGATGCCGTTGGACGTTGTCTGGCGGAACTGCGAGTTTTCAATCGCGTTGATCTTCAGTCCATCGCCGGCATTGCCAGTCAGCAGGGTGTTGCGGATGGTGGGATCGGAGTTGCCGACAACGAATTTCGCGATCTCGGAATACTGCTGGGCGAGGATTCCGATGCCGTCTCCGCTGAACGGATAGCTGGGGAGCGAAGGATGGCTGCCGGCGATCGTGTTCTGGACCAGCACGTTGTCGATCACGATCTCGCCAACTGAGAACTTACTCGGGTCCAGTGTGCTGTTTGGGTTCACGAACGAACCCGCCACGATGCCGATGCCCGCATCGGTGTTCGCGTCGAACAGGTTTTGCGCACCCGTTCCGGTCACGTTCAAGCTGTAGCGCGCCTGGTTGGTGGCCTGCAGGAACAACCCGTAGCTGACGCTGTTGGAAACCGTGTTGATCCCGGTGGCATCGCTGAGGATGTTGATCGTGGTGCGGGTGGCGTTCACGTTGTTCAGGACGACGTCGATTCCCATGCCGCCGGCCGGATAGGTGGTGGTGGCCGACGGCGGCACGATCGAACCGTTCCCGTTGAACAGGTTGTGGGTGAAGTTGACAGTCAGGTCGGTCCCGCCGGTGTTTGGGTTGAGCATCTGGAAGCCGTCACCCTTGTTGCCTGCAACGGTGTTGTTGTCGATGGTCGCGGTGGCCAGGGCCGCGGCGTCCGTGAGTTGCAGACGGATCCCGTTGCCGGTCGAACCGACGGTGCCGGTGTTGTTCGACACGATGTTGCTGGAGATGTTCAGCCCGGCCAGGCTCGGGGCCTTGTTGGCGATCACGCTGATCCCGTTGCCGTTGTTGGTTTCGACGTCGTTATTGAGGATGTCGACATTCGAGATCAGGGAAGAGCCCAGAACACTCGCGACGATGCCGTCATGCGTGCCGGTGGCGGAACCCGTCCCGGTATTCGTGATGGTGTTGTTGGAAATCAGCGGCGTGCCGACGATCGTCGTCGTGGTACCGCCCGCAACATCGTCGATCGTCAACACGATGCCGTCACCCGACAGATTGCCACCCGTCGCAATGCCGTTGTTGTCCAGGACCAGGTTCTGGATCGCAAAGCGCGGCAGGAAGCTGAACCCCAGGGCGGAACTGACATTGGTCGGTGCGATCGTCAACAGCGGATTGGGCAGCGGTGTCGGGCAGGGTTGTTCCGGCGCGGCGTAAGTGATCACGTCGACCAGTTTCGTGCCCAGGATCGCATCGAAGGCGGCGTTGTCGATCTTACTGCCATTGTTGACAGTCACGTTCACCCCGTTGCCCTTGTTGTTGCTGACGTTCATGACGTTGGCCGGCAGCGCCGTGGTGATGGAGTCGATCTTGACCGCTCCCAGCGTGACATTGTTCATGGTCACCTTGATGCCGTCCTGGCCGGTCACGACGTTGTTGCCGAAGCCGTTGTTGCTGACGTCGGTGAAGCCGGCAATGAACACGCCCCCCTGGTTGACGTTGGTCAGTGACACGTCGATGCCGTCACCCGCGTTGTTCTTGACCTCGCCGGGCCCTTGCAGTGAGACCAGCGCCAGGCCGGTGATGTTCCTCAGGTCAATGTGAATGCCGTCGCCGTTCGTGCTGCCGTCAAAGGTTCCCGACAGTCCGATGATGGCCTGGTCGGCACCGTCCATGTTGACGTTCAGCGTGCCGGCACCGTTGTTCAGCAGCGTGCTGCCACCGGTCATCAGCAGGTTGCCGACGATGCCGCCCGCCGGTGCCGGAATCGGGGGATTCGAGGCGACGAAGCTCAGGCCGAAACCGCCGTTGTTCTGGGCCGAGATCCCGGTTCCGCCGTCGTCGGCCTGGAACTGGGCGGTCAGCGTGGCCACACCGGTCGGGCCGGCGGTCGTGTTCTCGGCGAGCAGGCTGTACCCGTCGCCGGTGTTGCTGTCGGCCGTGCCGCCGATGATGCGGAAGCGGCCGATCGTGTCGAAGCCGAGCGCGTCCTTCACGTAGCCCTTCAAACCGGCTCCGAAGTTGCCGTCGAAGTGCGTGGTGTTCGCCCGCAGGTTCGTGACGCCGCCGTCGAAGACCTGGGTCGACACACCGTTCAACTGGTTGCCCAACAGACCGGTGCCGCCAACAAGATCCTTACCGGCAATGACCTCGTGCAGGTCAATGTCCGCCCGCGTCCCGACGCCGCTGGCCACCACGTCGAAGCCGTCACCCGTGTTGCCGGAGAAGGCCATCGGCGTTGCCGATCCATTCGACGTTTCCGCACAGACGTTCAGGGTCGCCCCCGTGGCGAGCGAGGCGTTGAATCCGTCGCCGGGGAAGGCGATCGTGCCGTTGTTCTTGAACTGCGAATCTTGCAGGCTCACCGACACCAGGGTCTTGCTGTCCGAGGCATCCAGGAACAGACCGTTCTGGCCGCTCCCCGAGATGGTCGTGCCGTTGAGGGCCGTCAGTTCCAGGAATCCGCCGCGGCCCACGACATCGCCATCGACGAGGAACGCCATGCCGTTCCCAACGCTGTTCCCCAGGGCGTCCACACCATTGTTGGCCGCAGTCACTGCGTTCAGTGTGATGTGGGCCCCCCTGATATTTGAGGGGGCCGTCGGGGGAATCGTGTAGGTCGTGTTCAACGCCCCGGTGATGTCGCCGACGATGGCGCTGACGGCGTTGTTCGAAAGTGTGCTGGACGTGATGTTCGCGACCAGGTTGGTGGTGACTCCCACCGTCGTCTGGTTCAGATTCAATGCCAAACCGTTCTGTTGCGAGCCGCCCACAGCACTGTTTCCAATCACCGCGCTGGTGACCGTCAGGTTGCTCGTCGCATTGTTGTTCATGTTCAGCGTCATCCCATTCCCGACGCCCGTCGTGCCGTTGTTGGTCAGGCTCGAATTCAGGATTGACGTGTTCATGGCTGTGTTGGTGTCGACGAGGTTGACGAGCAACCCGTCTTTGCCGTTGTTGTCGATCAGCGTGTTGGTATTGATGAGCAGCGTCATCGTGCCGGCCTTGTTGACCGCAAGGTCGACGCCGTCCGACTTGTTGTTCTGGACCTTCGTGTTCGTCAGGGTCAGGCTGGAGAAGGAAGCACCGGCAGCCCCGGTTCCGTTGACCACGCCATGGATGCCATCAAGGCTGTTCGCCGAGACCGTGCTGCCGTTGAACAACGTCGTCAACTTGCCGCTCGTCGCCCCCGAGCCGGCAGTGAAGTCCAGTCCGTACTTTTGGGTCACGCCGGCACCTGTGTTTCCAATCGTCGTCGTGTTGAATTGCAGGTTGCCGGTCGAGCCGCCGTACAGCAGCACGCGCACTCCGTCGTAACCCGTTCCGTTGTCAGTGATGAGCGACTGGTTGAACACGATCGGCGATGCCGCGGTACCAAACGTCGAGTTTGTCAGGTCGGTCGCGTTCAAATTGACGCCATCCAAACCGTTCTTCTGGATGGTGGCGGAAGTGAAGGTCGCTCCGGCCAGTGAACTCGCATTCTTGGCGACAACCGTCAGGCCGTCCTGTTTGTTGGTGCTGAGATTCATCGTGGAGGCCGTCAGTCCGGCGATGCTGCTGGCATCCAGGTTGGCGCGGATCCCGCTGCCGGTGTTGCCCGTCATCACGGTGTTGTTGAGCGTGACATTGGAGAGGTTCGTTGTCGTCAGCCCCAGCAACAGTCCGTGGCCGCCACCAAGGTTGCCCGTGCTGCTCAGCCCGTTGAAATTCAGGCCATTGGCTGTGACTTTGGTCCACTGGAGTTCCACGCCATCCCGGGCGTTACCATAGACCGAGTTGCTGGCGAACGATGCACTGTTGGCGGTGATGGTGGCACCGCCCCCGAGTGTGCTCAGAATTCCCTCGCCCACCGTGTTGCTGTTCACGGTATTGCTGCTGATTTGCAATCCACTGGCGGACGTGGTCTTGCCGGCGCCATTGACGATGGATTCCTTGATTCCGAAACCGATGTTGCTGTTCACCCTGTTGCCGTTGATCAGCCGATTGTCGGCCAGGGTCGTGGTCGCGACGGTGTTGTTGATGGAATCCAGAATTCCGCCGGCCTTGTTGCTGAGCACAACATTGCCGTTGATCTGCGAATTT
>JANMLE010001317.1:0-1195 GCA_031372385.1 Planctomycetota bacterium
CATCAATCCGCACGCTAATCTGTACCAACATGGGATGCCCTCCTTGGATTCGCGGAGTTCCTTACCCCGCTTGATCTAACAACCACCAACGAGGGTATCCCTTCTCTCCCAAAAATGACCACCAATTAACGACTGCACCCACAGGGCCGGGTGTGGCAAATCTTTCTGGCATCTCAATGAACCGCAGTGCGCTAGCCCCGGTTTGGACAGGCTACCCGAGTGAGAACCGGATACCAGCGCGTTCCGGCTGATCTCGTCAGGAGATCTTGCCACACTCTCGGCGGGAAAGAACGCCGTGGTTCGCGCCGTCTAGCAGGCGGGCCGCCGCTTGGCAACCGATGGGCTTCTCCAATCTGTGCCGGTTGATTGATCGTCAGGGTCAACTCTGTTTAGCTGTCTCCTCCCCATCGCCTGCCAGGGTGGTTGGATTGTGGGGAGTCCCGGAGACGTCCGCTTGGGTCAGCGGTTGTCGCGTCTCGGGGCGCTTTGTGTTTTCAAAGGAGTTTGACTGAATGGTTAGAACGGTGATTGCGGTGTCGGCGGTACTGGTGGCGGGACTGCCTGCGTGGGCGGAGCACGTTCCGATCGATGCTCTGGCCCCCACCAACGGCCCCATCGAGACGGTCCGTACCCTGAAGGTTGTCATCAAGGAGGCCGCGGGGCCCCATGACTGGCTGATCAAGCACGATACGATCCTGAAGCTCGTTGAATTGACGAACCAGCATCGTGCGCGGATGGGAATTGGTCCGGTCGTCCTCGACACACAGATGTGCCTCGACGCCCAACGACATGCGAAGTGGATGTCGGACTTCGGCGGCTTTCAGCACAGTGGTCTGCCGTACATGGAGATCATTTACCAAAGCGTGACCACCCCCGAAACCGCGATCCAGGGTTGGATCGCTTCGCCGCCGCATCATGGCATCATGCTGAGCGGCACACGGGTCGGATTCGGATACATGGTCCGGAACGGCTACCCGTACTGGGTGGGCGTCTTCCGCTGACGGCACCCCCGGCGGAACCGGGGCTCAGTAACTGACCACTGACGGAACGAAGGCTGGGCGGGCATCGCGAAAACATCGCGGTGCCCGTTTTCATTGGTGCCGGCGAATGGCCGCCATCGGCTGACTACCACACGGCTCGGCCGCGCGCCTTTCGGTCATCCTCCGACCGCCTGCTTTCATTCGCCGATTTGATT
>JANMLE010001327.1:0-1055 GCA_031372385.1 Planctomycetota bacterium
ACCACGAAGCCCGGTCGGCGTACTTGTCGAGCATCGTCAACGCCCCCTCGACCAGCTTGCCGAGATCGGTCTTGTCCCGTTCGATCACGAGCAGCAGCCGCTGCGGATGCTCGACGCGGTATGAAGCGCGACTCGCATGCGCGGCCGCGCGAACCAAGGGCCAATCCACTCCACCGTCGACGCCAGTGGATGAGGAAAGGCTGTTCGGCTGTCGGCTGTCGGCTGTTCGGCTGTCGGCTGTTCGGCTGTCGGCTGTTCGGCTGTTCGGCTGACGGCTGTTCGGCTGATAGCTGACGGCTGATTGGCTGACAGCCGTTTCCATTTCTCTGAAGAAACGAAGCTTCTCAGCCAGCTCATTCAAAGAGAGCGCCGACAACGCGACAACTTGCACATCGCCGTCCCAGTCGGGTTCGTCGAATCTCTGCGGAGACTCTTCGAGGACGCAGTGAAAATTGCTGCCGCCGAATCCAAACGCGCTGACCGCCGCGCGGCGCGGATAACCGTTCGGCTTCAGCCACGGCCGGGCTTCGGTGTTGACGTAGAACGGCGATTCGTCGGCCAGCAGCGCGGCGGGTGGTTGACTGACCTTGATCGTGGGGGGCAGCACACGGTGCTGCAGCGCCAGGATCGCCTTGATGATCCCCGCCGCGCCGGCGGCCGCCTTGGTGTGACCGATCTGCGACTTGATCGATCCGACCGCGCACCACGGTCCGCGCCGGCCGGTCGACTGGTAGACGTGCATCAAGCCCGACACTTCGGTCGCGTCACCCACCTTGGTTCCCGTGCCATGCGCTTCGACGAGTTCGATCGTGTCCGGTGAGACTCCGGCGACGCGATACGCATCCTGCAAACACCGGATCTGTCCTTCGGCCTTCGGCGCGTAGACGGCATTCCCCGCTCCGTCGCTGGAGGTGCCGATTCCCTTCAGCACGGCGTAAATCCGGTCGCCGTCGCGTTCGGCATCGGCCAATCGCTTCAGCACGACAATGCCGACACCTTCGCCGAGGATCGTGCCATCGGCGGTTTCGGAGAACGGCTTCGCATCCCCCGTCGGC
>JANMLE010001356.1:0-2295 GCA_031372385.1 Planctomycetota bacterium
ATCGGGACACAGCAAAAGACGAGCACCGTCCCCGAGAGGATGGCAAAGATCATCGTCAGTTTCGATTGCCGCGTTCGCCGCCGGACCGGAATGGCGGGGACTTGTTGATCACTGGACTCGGACATGCCAAAACGACCTTTGCCTCGTAAGGGGAGCGGCAGGAATAAGCCTACAAGCACACAGCGCAAGCGAGTGAGTTGTCGGGCACACTCGCTTGCGCATCGGGATTGTAGGTGGGGACATTTTGTCTGGCACCCGCCCAAGTGTTGTGGCCCCAGGCCACTGGTCAGGGGATCGCGTCGATCATCACTCAGCGAATCGACTCGATCATTTCGATCACGGCGTCCTCGTCGTAGGCGTCAGCCTCGATCGCCAGTTCGATGAAGATCCCACCGCCGGGCGTATCCAGGTTTCCTTCGACGACGCGGAAGTCCTTGTTCGAGTCTTGGTCGACCGCCTCGGAGAATCGAAAGGGAACCTTCTTGCCGCGGACCTCGAACTCGCGGGTCTCGGTTTTGACCGTGCGCATGTTGGGCGTCTGTTTGCCGTTCATTTGCCGGTTCTGCTGGAAGTCCACCTTCTGATTCGGATCTCCGATTTTCATCCGGATGTCACCCAGCAGTAACATCCCCTTCCCTTCCGTGTGCTTGAAGTTCGCCATCCGCATGGTCATCACGAAATTGTCCATGTTGACGGCAGTATCAGGTTGAAAACCGTCCGGGATCTTGACGTCCAGGATCTGCTTTCCCATGTCGGTCACTTCGACGGAGTTGTTGATGAACTTGGGCTGCAGTGTCCAGGCGAACCAGCCGCCGATGCCGCAGCAGAGCAGCATGACCGTCAAGCCGAGACCGCCGACGATCAGGAGAACCTTCCCGCAACCACCGGAACTCTTGCGGTGGGTCGGTGCCTGAACATTGGGATCGTCCGGCCATCCGTCGCGTTCCGCCATCGTCGGTTCCTCTTGAGTCTGCTCTGCCAATCTGCGCCGGCACCCGATCACCGTTCGAGCGGCCGAACTTTCGCAATATCGCTTCCGTCGGTGTCCGGTGTCGATGATCATCGGAGCCATCGCCAACCACCCATTCGGTTCGGTATGGTAGTCGCCCCGTCCCTGAAACTCGATCCTGGAAGTCCGCACCATGACGTTTATTCCCGCCGATGATGACCCGTCCGCTGCTGAAGGGGCCGCGCGAGACCGCGAACTGGCGGCCATCCGCGGACTGGCCAGCGCCTATGCCCGGCTGAGGACGGAGATCGGCAAGGTCATCATCGGGCAGGCCGAGGTCGTCGACCAACTGTTGATCGCCATGTTCTGCCGCTCCCACTGTCTGTTGATGGGGGTGCCCGGCCTGGCCAAGACGCTGCTGGTCAGCACGGTCGCCAAGATCCTGCGGCTCTCGTTCCGGCGGATTCAGTTCACTCCCGACCTGATGCCGTCGGACATCACGGGGACGGACGTCTTGCAGGAAGATCCCGAGTCCGGGCGGCGGCTGTTCCAGTTCATGCAGGGTCCGATCTTCACGAACATCCTGCTGGCCGATGAGATCAACCGGACGCCGCCGAAAACGCAGGCCGCGCTGCTCGAAGCGATGCAGGAGCGCCACGTGACGGTCGGTTCGAACACCTATCGTCTGCCGCTGCCATTCTTCGTGCTGGCCACGCAGAACCCGATCGAGCAGGAGGGAACCTATCCGCTGCCCGAAGCACAACTCGACCGGTTCATGTTCAACATCATCGTGCGCTACCCGACGTCGGCCGAGGAACTGCGGATCTTGAAACAGACCACCGGCGGCGAGGAACCGCAACTCAGCGTGATCCTGACCGGCAAGCAGATCCTGGCGCTGCAGGAAGTCGTCCGCAAGGTGCCGGTGGCCGAGCATGTGTTCGTCTACGCCCGCGATCTGGTCCGGGCAACCCGACCGAAGGAGCCGGAGTCCCCGAAGTTCGTCAAGGACTACGTGTCGTGGGGGGCCGGCCCGCGCGCCGGTCAATACCTGATCCTGGGAGCCAAGGCGCGCGCGCTGCTCGAAGGACGATTCCATGTCACCACCGAAGACATCAAGGCGGTCGCGCATCCCGTGCTGCGGCACCGCCTGGTCACGACGTTCGCCGCTCAAAGCGAGGGACTGACTCCGGACCGCGTGATCGACCAGTTGCTGGAAAAGATCCCGGTGGAACTGAACCAGCGCGCCGAGAAACTGGCCCGTGGTTGAGCTACCGTAGTCCCGTCGCTCCGCCGACGGGACGCATCGCAACGGAAGTCGCCGCGCACATGGTTCTCAAAGTCACCAT
>JANMLE010001369.1:0-9434 GCA_031372385.1 Planctomycetota bacterium
CCTGCGGAACCCCGCCCTACCCACGGGGGCAGTGGTTATTTGGTGTCCACCTCCCGCTCCCCTCCCCCCCTCTTTGGGGGGTGTGGGTTCGGGTGTGGGGCCTGAATGGTCGAGAGACCCTGAAAGCGGGTGTGACTGACCGATCACAACCACGAGCCGCAGGGATTCCAGCGAGTTCCGGCCTGAAGCAAAGCCCCCCACACCCTAACCCTCTCCCCCGAAGACGGGGGAGAGGGGACCGGAATGTGACCACCAATTAACGACTGCACCCTTGGGAAGGGCGTGATTCCGCAGGTCCACGCCCTTCGAGGACTCAGGGCGTGCCACACGAAATTGCTCAAGTTATTTTGACGAGACTCCTAACTTGAGCGAGTTCGTCGTGCGAAGGATCTGGACAGGAGTTACTCCAACGTCCGTGTGACAGGGGAGTTTGATGGAATCGCGGTGGTTGGGATTATGAATCTCTCGGAGCTTCCTCGAGTCTGGCGAACGATTCAGCATCTGCGCTGGTCGCAGATCGCGGCGCGCTTGGAACGGACTTCCCGTCGCCGATTTCCGATGGCCGTGGCGGTCTGGCAGCGTTCCGGCCAGGCAGACATCCCTGCCTGCGTCTCAAGCCACCAGTTTCCATGCGTCCCTCCATTGTTCCATGCGGAACTGGACGACGAATCGCTGGTGGAACGATTGCGCGATGGCAAGTTTCACCATCTCCATCAGACGGAAACCTTGGGACGCGAGTTGCCCGATTGGCGGCTGGGAGCCCAGTCCCGCTCGCGGCTCTGGACGATCACGCTGCACTATCATTCCTGGGCTCACCAATTGGCGCAGATCGTTCATGGTGGCGGACCGTTGGCGGCGGAAGCCGAAGTTTTGCTGGAGCATTATCTCGGCGACTGGCTGTCGCGGTGTGACCTGGCGGTCCCCGGAGCGGAAGATCTGGCGTGGAACTCTTACGCGATCGCCACGCGACTGCCGGCCTGGATTCGACTGTACTTCCTGTTGCAGGAACGCTTCTTCACGGACCGTCCCGAGTTTCGCACGCGGTTTCTCTCCAGTCTTTACCGACAGGCGGAACACCTCGCCGCCAACCTGGAGTGGGACTTGCGGGCGAATCATCTGCTGCGGGACGCCGTGGGACTGGCGTGGGCGGGTCGGTTCTTTCAAGGCGCCAAGGCACGGCGCTGGCTGGAAACAGCCACGCGATTGGCTCAGGAACAGGTCCGCGAACAGGTGCTCCCGGACGGTGGTCATTTCGAGCGGAGTCCGCACTACCACTTGGAAGCCATGCATGACTTTCTGGATCTGGCCCTACTGCTCGAAGAGGCCGCGGTCATCGAAGAAATTCGCGCCACGTGGGCGTCGATGGCCGAATACTGCGCCTGGGTGCGTCATCCCGACGGCCTCTGCCCGCAGCTCAATGATTCGGCGGCCGATCATTCCGCGGAGATGTTGCGACTTGGTGAGCATCTTGGACTGGCGATTGATTGTCAGCCGCGCCGCGGGGGACGACATTTCTCTGACGCGGGGCTGGTGGCATGGTCGGGTGCGCGTTGGACTCTCTTCTTCGATGTTGCGGAAGTCGGGCCGGATTGCCAGCCGGGCCACGCACAAGCCGACACCTTGACGATCGAGTGTTCGCTGAATGGCCGCCGACTCTTCGTCGATCCGGGCTGCCACAGCTATGACCTTGACGAACGCCGCCGCTACGATCGCTCGACAGCTTCCCACAACACGGTCTGCATTGACGACACCGACTCCAGCGAGGTCTGGCACATCTTCCGTGTCGGTCGCAGGGCACGACCAAGCGTGTTCCAGACGGAACTTGCCATGGATCGAATCCGCGTGAGTGCCTCTCACAACGGCTACGATCATCTGCCCGGTTCACCGACGCACACGCGAACGATCACCGCGGACAACGACGGAGAAATGGTGATTGTGGACCTGGTCGATGGCCGCGGAATCCACGATGTCACCGGTGGCTTTCTCCTCGCGCCGGAATGGCGGGCAGAGTCCACCGCGCACGGCTGGATTGTGACCAACGGCACCACGACCGCGCGCATTCACTTGGATGCCGACCGCCCCGTCTCGCGGTCAATCGAGCGCCGGCCGATTCACCCCGATTACGGTGTCGAGCAAGAGACCGCGCGACTCGCCTGGACCTACTGCGGGGAATTACCGATTCGGGTTGCCGTTCGCATCGAGCCGGCAGAGAGCTGACGCGACGAACGTCATGGAGGACGAAATCAATGCACATCCTTTTTCTGAGTCATAACTTCCCGCCGGAAGTGAATGCCCTGGCGACCCGGACCTACGAGCACTGCCGGCGCTGGGTGGCATCCGGCCACCGGGTCACCGTGGTGACCTGTGCCCCGAATTACCCTCGCGGCATCGTCTTCGAGGGATACCGGAACTCTTGGCGCAGCGAAGAGGTCATGGACGGCATCCGCGTGGTGCGCGTCGGAACGTTGCTGGCCCCCAATGAGGGGTTCGTGCGGCGCACGATCTATTACTTGAGTTTCATGTTCCGCGCGGCGTTCTTTGGCATCACGTTGCGGGGTGTCGATGTCGTGGTCGCCAGCAGTCCGCAATTCTTCGGTGGCTGGGCGGGAGTCCTTTGCCGATGGATGCGACGTTGGCCGTTCGTCCTGGAAATTCGGGACATCTGGCCCGAATCGATCATCGCAGTCGGAGCGATGAAGCAGTCTCCCGTCATTCGGTTGCTGGAGTGGATGGAGCACCGGATGTACGCCGCCGCCACGCATATTGTGACCGTGGGTGAGGGTTACAAGCAGCAACTCTTGGAACGGGGCGTTCCTGAGTCGAAGATCACCGTCGTGCCCAACGGGGTCGACTTGTCGCACGGCCCAGTGCAGGTGAACCGCGAAGAAATCCGCCGCCAACTCGCGTCGCATGGCAAGTTCGTGTGCGCCTACGTCGGCACCGTTGGCATGGCGCACGGGCTGGAGGTCGTGATTGAGGCCGCGGAGAAACTGCGCTCCATCGGGCGCGACGACATCAAGTTCTGGATCGTTGGAGATGGTGCCGAGCGGGCGGCTTTGGAGGACAAGGCCCGTCGTTCCGGCTTGGAGAACGTCGTCTTCACCGGTCTCGTCTCCAAAGATCGCGTCGCCGAAATCATTGCCAGTGCCGACACGAGCCTTGTGCATTTGCGCGGGACCGCCCTGTTTGGCACCGTCATTCCCTCGAAGATTTTTGAAATCATGGACGCCCGCATTCCGATCATCATGGGCGTCCGAGGGGAGGCTCGGGACATCGTCGTGAACAACAACGCGGGCGTGGAAATGACACCCGATGACCCGGACTCGTTGATCGCGTGTCTCGACAAAGTGTCGGCCAATCCGTCCGCCTATGGCCACGGCCGGGAGTTCATCGCCAAGTTTTACAATCGTGATGAGCTGGCCAATCGGATGCTGGAGGTGATGCGGCGATTCGCTCGGAATGGCGCATCAGATCCCGCGACTGTGATGCCTGCCCCGATTCCACAGGACCGTAGAGCGGCCTAGTGGTCGAACAACTTTCATTTGCCCCGTGGCACGGTCGCCTCGTCCGTGCGGAACCGCCGATACCGAAGGACGCACGGACGAGGCGTCCGTGCTACTGCAAGCCGGCAATTCAACGTTGTTCGACCACGAATTGCCCGGGGCACAGTGTGTGGCCGAAAAAACATTGGCAATCGGAACATTTCCATGAACGTATTGGTGACGGGTGCTAACGGGTTCGTGGGCGCGGCCTTGTGCCGGACGCTCGTGGCGTCGGGAGCGACTGTTTTTGGGGCGGTCCGTTCCCCCTCGAAAGCACGCGAGTTACCGGGCGGCGTTCAACCCGTGATGTTGGATTTGGACGATCTTTCACCGCTGGACGCCGTCGCCAGCAGGTTCGATGGCATCGTCCACCTGGCAGCACGCGTCCATCAAATGCGCGAGACGGCTGATGATCCGCTCGATGCCTACCGTGCGATCAATGCGCGGGCGACCGAGAATCTTGCCCGCTGGGCCGCCGATCACGGCGTGCGACGGTTCGTCTTTCTCAGTTCGATCAAGGTCAATGGCGAGGGCCAGGATTTCTCAGTGACTCCCCACACGTACACCGAGCAGGATGCCGTCGCGCCGCACGACCCCTACGGCATCAGCAAGTGGGAGGCGGAACAAGCGCTGCGGCGGATCGCGGAAGAGTCCCGCTTGGAAACGGTCATTTTGCGCCCGACATTGGTCTACGGTCCGGACGTCGGGGCAAACTTTCGGCAACTGATGCGGCTGGTCAAGACGGGACTACCGCTCCCGTTGAGTCGCGTCCACAACGCGCGCAGCCTGCTCTATTTGGGAAACCTCGTGGACGCGATTCGGGTCTGTTTGACTCACGAGAAGGCGGCTGGCCAGACGTTTCTGGTGAGCGACGGCGAAGATCTTTCGACGCCCGAGTTGATTCGCGGCCTCGCCCGAGCGATGGCTCGGCCGGCGCGACTGTTCTCTTGCTCACCACGCTGGCTGAACGGAATCGGCCGACTGACCGGCAAGTCCTCCGCCGTCCAACGTCTGCTGGGGACGTTGCGGGTGGACAGTCGCAAGATACGACAGACATTGGATTGGCACCCCCCGTATACGGTGAGTCAGGGGCTTGCGGCAACGGTCACCGCTTACTTGGGACGAATCGCTGAGGATCGCCAGCCGGCTCGTGCCGCGTAGCCCGGATTGCTCATGGGCTGTGGCTGGGTTCGCAAGAACTCAGTTCGAGATCGTGAAATCGTGAGATGGATTGAGTTCTTGCAAACTCAGCGACATGCGGGTTGCAACGTGCAATGGAGGGAACCACCATGAAACGAACGTTGGATGTCGTGGCCGCACTGTGCGGCTGCCTTGTATTCGCCATTCCGCTGTTCCTGGTCGCCTTGGCCGTCAAGTTGACGTCGCCGGGTCCGGTGGTCTACTGGTCCAAACGTGTGGGCCGCGACAACCGTCTGTTTGGGATGCCGAAGTTCCGGACGATGCGCGTCAACACGCCCCAACTCGCGACGCACTTGTTGCAGAACTCCGATTCGTGGATGACCCCGATCGGCCGCTTCCTGCGAACGACGAGTCTCGACGAACTGCCGCAACTGTGGTCGATTCTCCGGGGAGACATGAGTCTGGTTGGGCCGCGGCCGGCACTCTTCAATCAAGACGATCTCATCAGGCTGCGCACGGAAAAGGGCGTGAGCAAGTTGGTGCCGGGACTGACAGGTTGGGCACAAATCAATGGCAGAGATGAGCTCACGATTCCTGAGAAGGTTGATCTCGATGCCCATTATCTCCAACACCGCTCGATTGTGTTCGATTTGAGGATCTTGGTACTGACGGCATTCAAGGTGTTTCGCCGCGAAGGGGTTGTCCAAGCGGGCGAAGAGCGGTTTCGACGTGGCACGGCAAACGACGTGAATCGCACAGCGGCCTAATGGTCGAACAACTTTGGAATGCGGGGTTCCCGTAGAACGGACGCCCTCGTCCGTTCGTCTGTTGGCTCGATGATTCCACCTCGACGAGGGTGCCCGGCCTACCGGGCAATCTCCAGTTGGCAGACCACCCGTGGTCGAACGGTTCATGATGATGGAGCATCACCGGATGCAATGTGCCCATTGATGGAACATTCTGGACAATTCTCTCGATCGGGCGGATGTTGTTATGGCTCACGGTTCACGACGGAATCGTTCGACAAGTTCGACGAGTCGCAAAGCCCGCTCCTTCGGTTTCGATGCCGGCGGTAAGCGAGACTCGCAATCATTCCTGCTTACGGCGACCGACGTTTGTCTGTGGATGACGTTTTTCGGCGTGACTGTTTGCTTTGGCGGGCGTGCGGCCGCAGGGCAGCTTATTCTCGTTGGTGGCGCGGCACTCACCGCGGGATGTTGGCTGCTGCGCCAACTGACAGCACGCGAACCCAGGCGCATGTGGACCGGCAGCGAATGGCTGTGGCTCGCGGGCATTGCGATCGGGGTGAGCCAGATCGTCCCGCTGCCAAACGGGTGGATCAGGGCCGTCTCGCCAAAGCTGGGACAGATTCTGCCGCCAGCCGCTGGCGGCAACTCTGCTCGACTGGGGATTGAAGCTTGGAATCAGTTGTCGCTCGCCCCGTGGGAGTCGGCGTCCGGGCTGGTGACGTTTGTTTCTTATGCCCTGCTGTTCCTGGTGGTCGCCCAACGCCTGCGGACCCTGGCCGACGTGGAACGGACGATGTTTGGTGTCGGGATTGTTGTCGTGGCGATGGCGGCGTTTGCCGAGGTGCAATATCTCACGAGCAACGGCAAGTTCTTCTGGTTCTACCCGCATCCGTACATGAATACGGATCTTCGCCCCACGGGATGTTTTACCAATCGCAATCACCTCGCCCAGTTTCTCGCGCTGGGGATCGGCCCGTTGATCTGGTGCGTGCTGCGGCGATTCGATCCGAAGGAATCGGAGCGGGCTGACTCCGCGGCCGGGGGGTTCGAGTCTCGCCTGCCTGAACACTGGAATCATGCTGCCACCGTCGCGGTTTCGCTCGGACTGGGCGGCACGGTTCTCACGGCATTGTCGACATTATCACGGGGCGGCTTACTGGCCGCCTCCGTGGCCATCGCGGTCAGTATCGGAACGCTGTGGCGTCTCGGTCTCGTGTCGGCCAAGCTGTGTTTGGGACTCGTGGTCATCGTTTCGGCAATTGGAGGCATCTTCAATCTCACGGGAAACGAGTCGAGGCTTGCAGGACGTCTCGAAGGTGCGACGGGGCGCGAGCATGTTTGGCGGGCCAACATCGCGGTGGCTCAAGATTTTCCGATCCTCGGAACGGGAGTTGGAACCCACGCCGATGCCCACCAATTGCACCTTAACCAGTCGGTTGACGGTCACGAATTCACCCATGCCGAATGTGGCTACCTGCAGGTCATGTCGGAAACGGGGTTTGTGGGATTGGGGCTGGCAGTCTTGTTCATCCTGGTCAGTCTGTGGTGGTGTTGGGGAGCATTGCGAAATACCGATACGCGGGTGAGTTCCATAGCCGCCGCGGTGCTGGCCAGTCTGATGGCCAATGTCACTCACGCGGTCGGCGATTTCTTCTGGTACACACCGTCGTGCATGCTGTTGCTGGCGATTCAATTGGCGTGTGTCTGTCGGCTGTACAAGATGACTCGCGAGGGGTCGTCGGGAAGCGGTCAGGAGTCCGGAGGCGGGAGTCAGAAACCGGTATCGAAGGGCAGCGACGGGACGGGGCGCGGTCGGCGGTTGGTCTCGCTGGCGGCATTGGGGGGCGTGGCGGCTGCGGCGGCTTGGATGGTTTGTCTCAAGCTGCCGGCGGCGCTGGCCGAGCCGGATCGGATGCGCTACATCACGCTGTCGTTGAGGGGCGCTGAGTACTACGGGGATGATGAGGAATTCCGCGAGGCACAGCACGAAAAAAGGCAGGCCGTAATCCGGGCGGCGCGACTCGACCCCCATGACTCGCATTTACAAGAGCAGGCCGCACTGGCCTATGTCGAATGGTTCAACGAACGTCAGGAGCAATCCGACAACCCGATGCCGCTGTCGCAGCTTCAAGACGTGATCAGGGCCTCCCAATTTGAATCGTCCCAAGCGATGCATGAGTGGCTGGGTCAGGCTGTCGGTAAGAACCTGAAGTTGTTGCGCATCGCAACGAAATCCCTGCGGCATGCGCTGCGCGAGTGCCCCTTGCGAGCGAACGCTTACGTCCAATTGGCAGAACTTGGGTTTCTGAATGCCGCGGACGAAGCCACCGTGTCGGCGTATCTGAAACAAGCCGGGACACTGCGTCCGCACGATTCCGACGTCTTGTTTGCACGAGGAAAGAATGTCCTGCTCAGCGGGGATCTTGACGGAGCGATGCCGTTCTGGCGCGAAGCGTTTCAACGCTCTCCGCGGATGCGGGAACTGATGACAAGGTCGTTGGCTGGACAGGTCTCCTCTGACTTCTTCCTGACACGGCTCAAACCGGATTGGTCGGCGCTGCCGGTTGTCGCACGAGCCTTTGATCAGGTGGGTCGCAGTGAGGAGGCTCAACCGGTATGGCAAAAGTGCATTGAAGAGAGCGCGGCCCGCCTGAAGTCGGAGTTGTCGCCTCAGGAACGGCAACAGACCTACCTGACAATGCGCGATGCGTACACCGCACTGGAAGATCCGGATAGCGCGATCGCCGTTCTGTCGCGGGCGCAGCATCAGATGCCCGACAACTTGGCGATTCGAAATCGTCTGGCTTGGGATCTCTTTTCCGCCGACCGCTTCTCGGAAGCCGCCGTGCATCTGCAATGGTGTGCTGCCAGGAATCCCGCCGACAAGGTTCTTCAGCAAGCCGCAGCAAAGGCGATCAAGGAACGATTGAGGACCGCCACAGTCGCTCCGAAATCAGACCCGTCTTGATCGGCGTTTCGGCGATGCTTGGTCCCAACTCGGCACCCTTCACTCGCTCACGCCCCGCGGACCGAAGCCGGTAGAATTCCGAACCGGAATGAACAACGACTCCAAGACTCCAAGTTCACCACCGTTGACCGGCAGTGCAGACTCGTCGCAATCATCGTGGATTCGGCGTGCTTCATGACGGGGGGCGGGGCGAAACCGGGGAGTCAACCCGTGCGACGGCGTTTCACAGATTCTGTTCAACCGTTTGTGGGGCGGTTCTTGAGTCGTGGTCGAGTCGATCGATAGACGCCATGCATGATGCGACCTGACGCAATGCCTCCTGAATGACGGACACTCTTGATGACTGCCGAGGACCGCCAGGCCGAGTTGCAACGTGCCGCCGAAACGTTGAAGAGTGGAGGCTTGGTCGCCATCCCCACCGAAACGGTTTACGGTTTGGCCGCCAATGCGCTCGACCCGCGTGCGGTGGCGAAGATCTTCGCGGCGAAGGACCGGCCGTTGTTTGACCCGTTGATTGTGCATCTGGCGAACGTGAACTGGTGGCCGCGTGTGGTGAGTGAGTTTCCGCCGCTGGCCCGGCGGTTGGCCGACTTCTTCTGGCCGGGACCACTGACATTGGTCCTGCCGAAGTCGGACGCGGTCCCGGACCTGGTGACATCGGGGTTGCCGACAGTCGGGATTCGCGTCCCCCATCATCCGCTCACCCAAGCCCTGCTGCGTCTGGCCGATTTACCCGTCGCCGCCCCCAGCGCGAATCCGTTCGGACGACTCAGCCCCACCACGGCCGAACATGTGCAACAGCAATTGGGGAACCGCGTCGACCTGATCCTCGATGGCGGACCGTGCCGGGTCGGTGTCGAGTCGACCATCGTACAACTGCTGGACGGCCAGGCGACGCTGCTGCGTCCCGGCGGCATTCCACTCGAAGCGATTGAAGCCCACTCAGATCGACCGCCGTGCCGTGCTTCGATTCACCGGTGCGGGCGTGGACGAACACCGCCTGCGCGCCGTTTTCAACCGCAGCCGTGGCAACCT